>NZ_LWGF01001166.1:0-51462 GCF_001635355.1 Oleiphilus sp. HI0125 | reverse complement strand
ATGCAGCGCATGCCATTGAAGAGCGACGAGTAAAAGAAAACAGTGCAGGGCTTGGGCGTATCCTCGTGTCTGCAAAAACAGAAGGAAAAGTCTTAACGCTAAAAGTGACAGACAATGGCTGCGGAATTTCAAAAGAAAACCAAGAAAAAGTTTTTGAACCATTTTTTACGACTAAGGTTGTTGGCAAAGGAACAGGGTAAGGCCTCAATATTGTGTATTCGGTGATTGTTGAAAAGCATCGAGGATCGATTGATATCAAATCAAAAGAAGGTGAGGGAACGACATTCATTCCGACGTTACCCACCACACAAGACGAACAAGAGTCTGAAATATAAGCTCTTATTAATGAGTGCTCAAAGGTGAGATTGAAACGATGGATATTCTATTTGTAGATGACGAACGGATGATTATCAGCGCATTAGAGCGCAATTTGCGAGATTCAGATTGGTATATCGATTACGCCCTAAGTGGACCCGAAGCATTGATTAAATTGGGTAAGCGTCATTTTGATGTAGTGGTGACCGACATGGCAATGCCCGCAATGACAGGAGATCGACTTTTGCGAGAGGTTAAAGAACTAGATCCGGAGATTACACGCATCATTATGTCTGGTCATGCTGATCAAAGTTTAGGTGTTGCAGATGGTGAATTGGCGCACCGTTGGCTCGATAAACCTTGTGATCCCACCTACTTGTTGCAGGTGCTTCAAGAGGTCGAAAAAGAGAAACGATTTAACTAGGAACGCTTGCGATGCGCATTTTATTTGTCGATGACGAGCAAATGATATTAGACGGCATCCAGCGCGCTCTATTTGATTCTGATTGGGAGATTGATACAGCCGATTCTGGACAAAAAGCACTCGGTCTTTTTGCAGATGAACCTTATGACATCCTTGTCTCAGACATGCGTATGCCCGGCATTGATGGCGAAGAGTTACTGTCAAAAATCGAGACGAGCTACCCTGATACAGTGCGTATTGTTCTGTCTGGGCAAGCCGATCAAGCGGCCGCGTTGCGAAGCAGTTTTATTTCTCATCGATGGTTAGATAAGCCCTTCGACCGTGATGCTTTGCTGCACATTCTTAGCTTGATTGAAAATGCACTTGAGTCGATGCCAAGTCGTGAAATGCGCACACTCATTTGCGGCATTAGTTCGCTACCTAGTCCTCCTCGTGTCTATGCCCAAATTCAAACCTTCATTCAACAACGCGCTGACCTTGAAGACGTTGCTAAAGTGATCAGTGAAGATGCCGCACTGACAACGAAAGTACTGCAAGTCACCAATTCGGCCTTATTTTCAAGAGGTGGTGAAACCACAGATGTGCAAGCCGCTGTCGTGCGTTTAGGCGTCGAAATGGTCAGTGAATTTGTCTTGTTCGCTGAAACCTATTTCTTGGCAACGAGCTCGCCATTTTTGAATGTTGATAAGGTCACCAAAGAAAGTTTTGTGATCAGTAAAATGGCGGCAGAAGTAGCTGAAACCATAGACGAAAGCTTAGTCTCTGAAGCGAAGCTTGCTGGTCTATTAAGTGATTTAGGACAGGGCGCTTTACTACAAGCCTTCCCCGACAAAGCGCAAGACTATCTTGACAAAATTGCTTATGCCAATGAGGCTGAAATCGAACAAATTGAACTTGAAATGTTTGGTCTTGCGGATGCTCAGATTGGTGCCTATTTGTTACTCATGTGGGGTTTTTCTGCTGAGATTTTTAATGCGGTATTGATTGGTCGTCAATATGAACGAAGTATCAGCTCTTGTTCCACATTGCCCATCATTATTCATATCGCTCGACATCTCGCGAGAGGCCGTGATATTCATGAGGAGGTTGTGAGCTCTCTTTGTATTGCAGATAAATTGCCTGAGTGGAAAGAGCAGGCAGAGCGATTGAGGGCATGATAAATCATGGATGAGAACCTACCAAAAATATTGTGTGTGGATGATGAACCCCATCAGCGACTCAAACGCCTAGCTATCTCAATATCGGGGGGGGGGCAGAGTAAAAGTACTCTTACCCCATTTTCAAAGGCTTAGGTATCTCGCAAGTTTCTAGCTTTTTACAAGCGTTGACGTTTGATATGACGGATTGTCTGGTTACTTTCTGATCGCACGCTACACTCAAATTAAAGTAAGACAAAAATAAATGAGCTTTAAGACGAGAGTGTCCCATGAACTTAATTAAACCACTTAGCTCAGGCTTGCCCGTAATCGTGTTATCAGCCGTGACCATGATCGGCTGTGCAAGTAACCCTGCCGTGGATGAAAATATTGATGCTCCACCTGCGGAGCAAACAGAATCAAACCCAGCGAGCGCTGAGCAGCAGGCTGCGAATTCAAACCCAGTTGAATTAGAGCCTACAGCAGATAAAGAGCTTGCAGTTAATAAAGAGCCTTCAGCAGATAAAGAGCCTTCGGCCAGTAAAAATCCGTCAGCCGACACCGTATCTGCAGCAGTGAAAGAAGATGCTGAATCTAGTGCAGAACAGAAAACCGAAGAGAAACCTGTTGATGTACCTGTTGTTGCAGATCAGCAAAAGCAAGCTTATAAGCCAGAACAAAAAGCGAAGCCTGAGCCGAAGTCTAAATCTAAACTTCAAGAAAAGGTTGCTAAAGCTAAGGTTCCTGTAAAAGCTGAAAAACCAAAGAAAGATCTTACAAAGAACGCATTGAATGTGAGTAAAAAAGATCTTCCGGTGCGTCTAAAATTGTGGTCTTTAGGTACCAGTTATCAGGAACAGGGTGCGCTTGTTTTAAAAACGCCTACTATGCAAATGGGTGATGGCGATTTTTATTCTCAAGTATGGCTAACTCTGACCTCAGAAAAGCTTGAAGTGAACAGCTCTTCAGACATTGATGAGAATCTTGCTGGTATTGGTGTTCGTGTAAACGGTGGTGATTTGATTCCTTTTGATCGTATTCAAGCAAAAAATGCAGGTGTGTTAAAAGGGAATTGGATAAACAAATTATCAGAAGGTGGTGAGCTTGAGATTATGCTCGGGTTCTTCCCTGATAAAGACTTAGATAGTCCCGTATTTAAGCGTGTTGCATCAATCAACGATTTATCTAGTCTTGTACCAACTTACTACAAGCTAAAATAGCCGCAGGCAAGATCGAGTGAACGTAAAAGGCAGAGTAGTTTTACTCTGCCTTTTTTATTGGATTTCTTACAAAACAAAACTTGTCTCTTTACCTCTTCGTAGTACTCTTCCTATTCAAATTCGTTATCAATCAAGTTAAGGAGCTATGATGCAATTTCTCCATACCATGATTCGTGTAAGTGATGTCGAAGCGTCACTGAAATTCTTCTGTGATGGTCTTGGGCTCATCGAAACGCGTCGTTATGAGAGCGAAGCAGGGCGCTTTACACTGATTTATTTAGCGGCTCCCGATGATGAAGAACGAGCGCATGCAGACAAAGCTCCAGAGCTAGAACTAACCTATAACTGGGACCCAGATGAATACAGCGGTGGTCGAAACTTTGGACACGTGGCGTATCGTGTCGATGATATTTACGCGGCCTGTCAGCACCTAGCGGATATGGGAGTGACCATTAATCGTCCACCTCGTGATGGCCATATGGCTTTCATTCGCTCACCTGATGGAATTAGTGTTGAATTGCTTCAAAAAGGTGGTTCGCTAGAGCCTCAAGAACCATGGGTGAGCATGGAGAATATAGGGGAATGGTAGTTGGTTGAGTTTTAGGTTTTGTCCTAATAGCCAATTATTTTGAGTTTGATTTCTTTGGCTAGGCTTCTCTAGGTTTTGACCTAAGGGTTGAGTAAGGGCTTATCCTAAGCCACGCCTTAGGCATTTGTTCCCTGTAGATAAACAGGTTCTGTAATAGTAGTTCTGTGTCGTTAATTTATTATTCGATTTTCTTACTACTATTCTTGTCGGCGGCGGCCGATAGCGCCTCTGCATTTTTAGGTTTCGACCTAAAGGTCGAGTTAAGGGACTTGTGCTGACAAGCCCCTTAACAATCCCAATCAGCCCCACTGACATGCCCTTTGGGGTCATTCGTTGCTCAAAAATAAACAGCGTCTGCGGGACTCGCCTTCGGCTCAAACAATCCTCGACGAATTCCTGTTTATTTTATCCGCGACTCATCATGTCAGAAGGGGATTGGCGCAAGACCGAGGCATTATTTTTTCCGAGATTTAGCAAAGCGGCATCTGCCTTCTCGTAGGATGAGTGACGCCTGTTAAAAATGGATTAGAAACGATTAATCTCAAGTCAACGAAAGCTTTCGTAAAGCAGAGCCAAATGCAAAAGTGGCATTCGGGCCAAAACCGAAACTCAAGCAATTTACCGATTGCAACAATAGAGTTTTCGACTCTCGTGACGGGGGATTGGTACTAGACGGAGATCTTGATTGTTTCCCCGATTCATCGAAGCGGCACATGCCTTCTCGTAGGATGAGTGACGCCAGTTAAAAATGGAGTAAGCGAGGACTGTTCGACGACTGCGAAGCGGGCTAGTTACCGCAGCGCCATTTTTAACCAGTCACGAATGTACCCGCAGGGCCGAAGAGCAGGTACGCATTTCTTTGGTTCTTTCTTGTGCGAGCAAGAAAGAACCAAAGAAAGATTAGAAGCGATTAATCTCGAATCAGCGAAAGATTTTGTAAGGCAGAACCAAATGCAGAAGTGGCTTTTTGGCCAAAACCGAAACAAATCATAAAATAGGCCAATCCGCCGCATCGGTATAATCCAATCGATGATTCTCATCGCTATCCGTCCATTTCGCTATGAACTCTCCATTGGGATCATACATTTGAGTTTGTTTTTTTAAGTTGAACTGGCGGCCTCCTCTTGGATCAGCACCAACGCCCGCAATATATTGCCAATTCCCCCAGTTTGAAGCGGGATCGTAATCGATCAGTTGTTGCTCGAAGTAAGACGCGCCACATCGCCAATCTAAACCCAATTCATTTATTAACGCGGATGCGACAATTTGTCTCCCACGATTGCTCATGTATCCCGTCGCGTTTAGTTGCCGCATACAGGCGTTGACGATTGGATAGGGTGTATTGCCTGCGCACCATTGCTTGAAGCGTTGAGGATAAAAAGTGCCTCTAAGCTTTCGTTTCTCTTGATCGAATAAACCATCGACTAAAAACATGCGCTTGTTGAAGGCGCGTGCATACCATTGAAAGTATTCCCGCCACAGCAACTCGAACATCAGCCACCCGTTATCTTCATTTTCACCATGAACAACTTGAAATTCTTTGAGAGCTTGCGCTGCTTGTTTAACGGATAAGCTGCCATTGGCTAGCCAGAACGACCATTTCGATGAGTTCTCCCAACCATCGAAGGCGTTTCTTGTTTGCTTGTATGTGTTTGCAGCCGTGCTAGAAAAATAGTCATGCAAGTGATCGAGTGCAGTATCTTCCCCGCCTCGTGCAATCGGCTGTTTGTTCAACACCCAAGGGTCGAGAATCAATCGATCAAAATTGAAGGCCAGCAGCGATAGGCTCGGTGGTAACGATCGAATCTCACCATTAGGAACTCGGACGTTTAATCGCTCGGCCAAACGTCTGAATTTACTGAAGGTCGCCGGAAAACTATCTGCCTGAAATTCGATTTCTGCTGCACTAAATAAACACCGTGTCTCTACGCTAATCATATTCACATCAGGCAGCATGGATTTTAGCTGTGCCCACGATTGCGATTCATTAAACGCGACGGGTGTTGAGCGATACACGTGAGTAATTGGAAGATTGGAGCAGATAGACTCGATCGAAGGAATTGGTCTAGCTAAGAAAACATTTAGCGTTTGACCAAGCTCTTTCAAACGGTCATGCATAATGAGCAGTGATTCGGCCAAGAATTGGCGCCGATGAATGCCCAGCGGCTGGCAGCCATATATGTCTCTTTTCAGTTCGCTTGGATCTACGAAATAACAAAATATAAGTTCTTGGCACTCATTTGCCGCACGTTCAATCAAGGGATTGTCGTGTAATCTGAGATCTTCACTTAACCAAACTAACCCAGTCGCGTTCGTCATTTCTACTCCTTTGCTTTGCCTCAAGATATACGTTAGGTAAACAAAATTGGCTTTGCGTTGATGTGACATCTGTAGAAATAAAACTGACAAAAAAGCTTAAAACAATTGCCACTTAAGTGTCATTCATCGGTTTTAGTGTGTTGATCAAATCTCTCGAATCTGAGGTTTGTTAATCAGCTAGGAGCTATCGATATGACACAAGAAAATAACATTGAAAACGTAGTAGCAGGTTTCCAAGATCCTGATGATCTTTCTTCAAATCCATCTGACAACCGTCCGTTTGCTTCAGTTCTTGATGCATATGTGAGTCGTCGAAAAGTTGTTGCTGGTACGCTTGCTGGTTCTACTGCAGCATTTTTGGCGCCAGCTGCACAAGCCGGTTGGGGCTGGCAAAAACCAAAGAAAAACCAAGAATTGGTCGGCTTTAGACCAGTAGAAATCGCGGATGTTATCGATACAACGATGCCTACGATTTCAAAAGACTATGAGTACCAAGTTTTGATTCCTTGGGGTACACCGATCGAACCAGATGCTACATCAGCCTATGAGGGTGACCCTAATTCACGTCCAAGTTCAAAAGAAGCAGCACTTCAGACAGGTCTTGGTCACGATGGTATGTGGTTCTTCCCAATGGATTTCAAACGAGCGAGCCGTTACGGAAAGCATTACCCTATGCGTAACGATGCGGGCATGCTGTGTATTAATCACGAGTACGGAACGAATACGCACGCATTAGGGAAAGATCTTCCAGAGAACTTGGAAGATGTGCGTTTGTCGCAGAATATACATGGCGTTTCTGTCTTGAAGATTAAGCGCAATTGGAAAGGCCAATGGCGCACAGTTAAAAGCAAAAATACGCGCCGTATTACCGTTAATACGCCAGTGCAATTCTCTGGGCCAGCGGCGGATTCTCCATTATTACAAAACCCAGCAGGTAATATTGCACTTGGCACTGTGAACAACTGTGGTGCCGGGTACACGCCATGGGGTACGTATCTGACTTGTGAAGAAAACTTCAATGGTTACTTTGGCTCTATCAGTGAAGTGACACTAACAGAAGAACGAGCGCGTTATGGTTTTAATCAATTTGGTTTTGGTTATGCATGGTACGCATTTGATAAGCGTTTTGATTTGAATGACGAAGACTACGTGAATGAGGCAAATCGCTTTGGTTGGATTGTTGAGATCGATCCATTCGATGGCACGCAAAAACCTGTTAAGCGCACTGCACTTGGTCGTTTCAAGCACGAAGCTATTGCGATTAAAGAGCTAGATGACGGTCGCGTTGCTTGTTACATGGGCGATGACCAACGCTTCGATTATTGCTACAAGTTTGAGTCATCGATGGCATGGGAACATGCAATTGCTGATGGCAAGAGCCCGCTAGATGAAGGTACTTTGTATGTTGCTCGTTTTAACGAGGATGGCTCTGGGGACTGGTTAGAATTGTCTGTGGATGTTCCAGCTCTAGCGGCTCGTTTTAATGATATGGCTGAGTTGTTAATCAACACGCGCATTGCGGCAGATATTGTTGGTGCAACGCCTATGGATCGTCCAGAGTGGACGACGATAGGCAAAAATGGAGAGGTCTTCTGGACGCTCACTAATAACTCTCGTCGAACTGAACCAAACGCGGCAAACCCTGAAGCGCCAAACTCTAATGGCCATATTATTCGTACGACGGACAATGGTTCCGGTAGTTTCTCTTGGGATATTTATATTCTTGCTTCAGAGACTGTGAATGAAGAGATTGCATTCTCATCTCCAGATGCAGCATATGCGGATGAAGATGGTCGTTTATTTATCGGCACAGATGGAGGTCAGCCACAAGGTTTGCAGGATCAGTTGACAATCTTTGATACAACTAAGGATCTCGATGATGGTGAAATTCCTCAGCCAAAACGTCTTTTGGTTGGAGTAAATAGTGATGAAATTACAGGCTTTACTCTAACGCCTGATCGTCGAACTGCTTTCGTAAACATACAGCACCCAGGAAATGGTGATCCAAGTTCTACGAACTTCCCTGCGCCAACAGGTAGTGGGTTAATACCACGTGACTGTACCTTAGTGATTACCCGCAAGGACGGCGGAATTATTGGTTCTTAATCAGGTATGAGTTACACGGATGTGCCCTCAAGGAAGAGGGCCTTTTGGCCGGATCTTTCAGTTTCGTCCTGATGGCCTTGTTAAGGGGCTTGTAATGACAAGACCCTTAACTATGTCCAGGCTACTCTCTCTTACTTCGCAATTTACTTTGATTCGTTCGCTCCGCCCGCTCAGTCTTTGGCAATAATCTTGAATAAAGCTTAATGCTCGTCATCCTGGATGGGGGATTGGCTGGCACTCTAACCCCCCACTTCGTTAGTATCAAAAACAAATCCAAAAGCTTCCTTTTAGCGAAGACTAATCAGCCCATCCTAGCTTACTTTGGGTTTAATAAGAACAAATCAAGCGAGGTTCATCATGCAATTTCAGGATCAGGTAGTTATCGTCACAGGCGCGTCAGCAGGTGTAGGTGAGGAGTGTGCACGTCAATTCGCCAAGCAGGGCGCTAAGGTCGTGCTTGCTGCTCGTTCCAAAGACACCATCGAGTCTTTGGCTAAAGAGCTCGGTAATGGAGCGATTGCTGTCCCAACCGATGTTGCCAAACGTGAAGACTGTGAGCGTTTAATTGAACAGAGCGTTGCCGAATTCGGACGCGTTGATGTTTTGGTGAACAATGCTGGTTTTCACGGCCGAGGAAATGTCGCCGAGGCAGATTTAGACGAAATGGATCAGACCATTGATATCAATCTTAAAGGATCTATTCGTCTCACGAAATTAGCTTTGCCATATTTACTCAAAGCACCTAGTGCGGCAGTGGTGAATGTTGCTTCGCTCGCAGGGCGCATTCCCTTAGAAGGAGAAGCGACTTACTCATGCAGTAAATTTGCACTTCGAGCATTTTCATTAGCGCTAGCAGAAGAATTGAATGAAACTGCTGTGACTGTTTCTTTGGTTTCGCCAGGGCCGATCGACACAGGATTTATTATGGGGCATATCGAAGAAGTGCCTGATCTGGTTTTTTCTCAACCTATGAGTACCGCAGCTGAAATTGCCGAGGCAGTATTGGCTTGTGCGCAAGACGGAAAGCGCGAACGTGCGATACCCGGTTCTTCAGCGATTCTCACGACCTTTGGATATTTATTTCCGGGAATTCGCAGAGCACTTAAGCCTGCGTTGATGAAAAAAGGCGCGAAAGCAAAACAGTTTTATCTAGAGCGAGAAGCGCGACAGGGGCAGCAAACAAAGAAATAGAACGTCGGAAAATAAAAAGCCCGCTGTCGAGGCCTATTCGACAGCGGGCGTAGAAACTTTTAAATCTTTAAGAAGATGAAAGGCTTTATAGAAAAGGGCCTGAATCTTTTCTGTAACGCCTTTTGATGGTTCCCATTTTAGGGGCGTAGGGGGCGTAGTCACATCGTCCGGAGGGCGTAATCCCCCCTAAAAGGGTTAAAAAATTGGTTTTTTTCCGGTTTTTATTTGATGAATTCTTATTTTCTTAAGCTTTTATTGATCTGAAATTTATCGTTTCTAATCGTTTTTATGTTCTTTCTTGCTCGCACAAGAAAGAACCAAAGAAATGCGTACCTGCTCTTCGGCCCTTAGGGTACATTCGTGAATGGTTAAAAATGGCGCTGCGGATGGCCCAGGCCACCTTCTCTTGCTTTGCAATTCACCTTGTCTAGTCCGCTTCGCAGTCGTCGAACAGTCCTCGCTTACTCCATTTTTAACTGGCGTCACTCATCCTACGAGAAGGCAGATGCCGCTTCGATAAATCTGGGAAACAAACAAAGTCTTGGTCTTGCAACAATCCCCCGTCACGAGAGACGAAAACTTGATCGTTACAATCGGAAATACGCGAGGACTGTTTGAGCCGAAGGCGAGTCCCGCAGCGCCGATTGAAACAAGAGTTTGAGTGAAGCCGAAGGCCTCGAGAGCTTGGGCGCGTTTAGATTCTTAAGACCTTTGGCGTCAAAGGTCTTAAGGCGCTGTCGGCCGCAGCCGACAAGAATAGTAGTAAGAAAATCGAGTAATAAATTAATTAATACAGAAACTGTTTGTCTTGAAAGGGTAAGTTGCCCTAGGTGCAGCTCAGGCTAAGCCCTTAACTCGACCCTTAGGTCGAAACCTGAAAAAAACCAAAGACTTCGGTCGCCGCCGACCAACTAATAACGTAAAACTAAAAAGTAAACTCAACTCTCGCTTTAGCATCCTCTCGGGTATCAACCTTCGATTTACAAATCAAAATCCTCGATGAGGCAAGTTTCTTTTCGTTGACTAAATATTGTTTGAGATTCTCTGCTCGCTGATTCGCAAGTGCTTTTGGGTTTTCGTCATCTTCGTCTGGCAGAGCAAACCCGCATATTCCAATATGGATGTCTTCTTTGTCGTTAAGTAAAGCATCCAGCTTGTCTGCAAAGGCTTTTTGCTCTTCGTCTAATTCAACTTCGCCTTCATCAAAATATAAAGGTTCTACGCGAGGTTTTAAGGCGTAACTTCCTGCGATGGTAGTGAGGGTTACGATATTTGCGTAAGGCACAAAGGTGTTAATTAAATAGCTTTGCGAAGCGGCAAGTGCGGCACGCTGTGCGACTAAATTAATAAAACCATTTAAACCAAAGTCGGGGTTGTTGACGTTGCCTTTGAGAGGGATGTCCAGCTCAATGCGTCCGTTACTATCTTCTAAAGAGCTAAGTGCCAGATTCAATGGAATGAATGTTTGCTCTGCAATGCTACCAGAGTGAACATCGCCTGCGTTATCGATTTCTAAACCGCGAATATGAAGGTCGACCGTGCCGTCAATTTCGTCATCTACAACAGAGACTTTTGTTTCTGAGTCGAGTTGCCCTGCAGACATATCAAAACCTGCAGCAGTCCTGATAAATGGCGAGATCTTAGGAAGTGAAAACTCTTTGAGATTCATTTCTAAGCTGAGATTGGTTTTGTCCTTAAACGGAGCAAGTTCACTTTTGATTTCTGCTGATGTGTATTGGCCAGCTGTGAACATAGCATGAAGCTGAGCAAAGCTTTCTGGCGTTGTGCTATCAAGTTTTGCCAGAGTGAGTTTATCGATATTTAAGCTCTGTTTAAATGATGGTGTTACCCCTTCATAGATAAAGTTCACCATCCCCTGATCTTTCAGGGCAAATTTGGATAAAGAAAAACCAAAGGCTTCTTGTTCTGCTGGCTGCTCAGCTGATTGCGCGTTTGGTTCTTGAATTTGTTCTTGTTCAGCTATTTCATTTTGCACATCTGCCTTTTCGGCATCTGCTTTTTCAACTTGCTCGTGGGCTTCTTGATGAACTGTTACAAGGTTAGAGACATTCTGCTCTGCATCGACAAATACATTGGCGTTTAGCCCCTCGAGCTCGATTGTCTCAATACTCAGGTTATTTGGGTTTAGGTAAAGTTGATCAACATGAATCGAATTAAGTGTAAGCAGAGGTGTGGGATCTATCTTTTGTTCGTTCTCGTCGGTTTGAATCACTTTAGAAGCGAGTAGTTTTCTTACGGTAATAGACGCAATTTGTCCTATGCTTAGCCCCGAGTCTTTTAGTTCATAGTCAATGCTTGGAATGCTTAGTGCGTTAATAGCAATAAGTATGTCCTTCTTATTGCTGGGGCCGAGTTCTAAGTCTTCGCCCTCTAGGCTAACGATGCCATTTGAGTTCAATACGCCTTCGGATGAGCGGCCCAATGACAGCTCAGATGTTGAGATGTTTAAAGAGCTTTCTCGAATAATGAAGGGATCAATATTCAAGGTGACATTCTCTAAAACGACATTTGTGTTCGTTAATTCAAGCGTCAAATTCTGCGCTTTATCAAGAGATAGTTGACCATTAATTTCATAGCTAATGGCTCCCTCGGCTCGTGAGGTAAAATCTTGGGCAAGATATGCAAAAGCTTTTGTTTGCAGCTCTGCGAGGGACGATGAAAATGATGCCTGGCCCGACAATCCTTCATCTGAAGAATGGAAATCAAAGTCGGTGTCTAGATTCAGCGCAGCGTCGTTCACTAAAGCGTCTAGATGAAAGGTCCCTCTAAGTGAGTCGCTAGCTAACGTCAGTTCAGATAGATTAAACTTGTTTAGTTGCGCGCTATGTTGTTTGTCGTTGTTGCTGAATTCAATGCTGAGAGCATCAATCTCTAACAGCGGTATATTCAAACTCCATGCTGTAGGGGTAGCGTCGTTATTAGTGTTTGTCTCTTGCTCGTTTTGGTTTGAGTTTTCTGGAATATCAAAAGCGGCAACTCGAATCGCATCACCATTTCGTTCAATGTTTAGTTGAATATTGTCGAAATCTAGGGTGTCGAACGACACGACATTTTGAGTGAGAGACCAAAAGTTAAGATCAATCACGGCTTCAGAGATCTCTATGCCTAAGTTTTTGTCTTTCGTGTTGATGAGTTGGAAATCTTCAATGCTGACTGCGCCTTTGAACGGATTGAGGCGTACATGACTCGCGTCACTTAATTGCAGTTTATAGTCTACAAGGACTTTGGGCGCATAGTACTGAATAAGGTAAGGACTGAGCAGCCAAACAAGCAACAAACTTGCAATGATCAGAACTATCACAAGAGCAAGAAGTCGATTTAATAATGTGTACACAAGCGCATCCTCATTCGAACGAAACTCAGAGAACAAAATACCTTACCACAAGTTCCTTGTCCTTCCATCGATGTTTGGCTTGATGGCCGAATTTTCTTCGGCTTCATGACCGAGGTGATTTACTTTTGACCGACTACATTTTTGCACTGTAAGTCTTATTGTCTAGACTAGAAAGAGTACTTTAGACAACGCTCATATTCAGGTAATAGTCGTGCAATTGAGCATTGTAAGTGCGACGCTTATTCTAATATTGAGGTTTTGTGAATTATGAATTATTTATCATTGATTGGCGGATGTATCATTGCATCTGTTTTTGTTTCGGCTTGTAGCTCAAGCTCAAACTCAAGCTCTTCTTCTGGGGTTGACTTTGTTGAGAACTCAGCTCCAACACCTAATGACCTTGCCGATGTAACGAAGTCTGTCGATAGCGCTCTGCCATCGTATGGTAGCAATCAAACGGTGGCTCGAGGTTTTGAAAAGTTGCGTCATGGTATCGAAGGCATATTATTTCCCTCTCAATCGTTCGCGATTGCGGCGCCGGTGAATGCAACAGAAAACATCAGTGCCTTGTGGGCAAGTATAAACAATACTGACAAAATTCAGCCACCTGGTGGAGTAGTTCAAACCGATGAAGCCTATCCTAATATCACGGGTATCTTCAGAGCAGGTGAAGATGTTGAAAATGTGAATCTTCAAGATTTCATTGGATATCATCTTGAGTCGGGTTATGCGCGCAGCAATGACGATGGCATTTTTAAACCGACACTCTTTGGTCAGTTGGACGGGATGTTTAATGTGCTGGGTGTTTTAGCGGGAGGAATTCCAGGAGCAATGGCAGCGGGCACATATGATTTTTGTGTGAGAGAAGACGATACAATGACGCTAGACAATGTCGCGTGCCCCGACCCTATCGACGATACGGTTTTTTCAGTGTCTGTGGAAGTGGTTGATATCAGTACCGAGCAGTCTCTGTTTGATCGAGCGGTGCAAGTGTCAGCGGGGGGCGATCCGTTTGTTTGGTATTGGATTCGCAATAGCGTTACGGCACTAAATGTTTTGCAGTTAGAGCCTGTTAATCAAGACAGAAATGCTGTTGGCATTAATACGCTGCTTCAAAATAAAGAAACGGGTGAGATGCGCTTTGAATATCTGAATGTTTCAGATGATTCTGAAAATGATGCGCAATCTAAGTTGATGCGTTTGTTGATTGAGGGGGGCGATGATGCAGATGTGTATTTTGCAGCTTTTGAAGGTAACTCCGGTGGTCCGGGCACTTACCATAACGCTTTTATCGTTGCGGCGGAATCGGCGGTTCTAGCTGATGCCGCGGCGTTTGCTGAGGTGTCGATGAACATTGAAGATCAGCGTGACAGCACTTCTGCTTCAATCACTGGTACCATTTGTGTAGATCTCGCAGACGGTAGTGTGACTAGCTCATCGAGTTGTGCTGTCGCTACGCCGGATCTGACGGTAAACAGTGGTGCCGGTTTTATTGAGTTCGTTCAAGAAGCGATTGATGTCACGGACTTGAATGACATTCAAACAGCCTATAACGTAAACGCATGGACAGATGCAGCAGATGCCCTCGCGGGGCCATCTGGCTTATTTACGAATGCAGGCGATTTTGATAGTTCAATCCTTTCTCCATAAAACAGATTGGGGTCAGAGCACCCATACTCTTACCCCATTTTTATCGTTTTTATTTGTTCTTATTTTCTCTTCTCAGTTGCGTGCACAAGAAGTATTCGAACCGCACTTCGCGTTTTCGAATTACTACGGCTCTGGTATTTATCAAACCGCTGACAACGATGTCACTATTTTGAACTTGATGCCGCGGTTTGAGGATGACAGGACGATCTTACCGTCACTAGGTGATTTTCGATGGCGAGTTCCTGTTTCATTGGGCTTATCTAACTTCGATTATGAGCGAGTTGGTAATACTGATCTCGAGCAAGACGCTTCCACTATGTCGATTGGGCTAGGGATTGAAAAAGACTATTGGGACTCGGAAGCACTCAAGTTTGTGCCGTTTGCCGATGTTGGGTATGCCCGGGATTTACGCTCGCACAATGGCGCCACGACTTACGCAATAGGCTCGTCTATTTTTCGGTATACGGATATTTGGGGAGAGCAACAAATACTGTTTGCGAAGGTGCAGCATGCTGGCTTCTCATCCAGAGATGCGGCTTCTGAAAACTTTAGTTCGTTCCAGATTGGCGCTGATCTCAAGTTTCCTGAGCGACTTATGCTTGGGCCTTTGAGTAGTTTCTTCTCATTCTATGTGACGAGTTATTATTTTGCAGTCGGCTTTGATCTTCAGGAAAACGAAGCTCTTGTTCTTCAAGATGAATATGTACACGAGCTTGGTTTTACTTGGGGCTTAGATAAAGCCATTGAAACCTCAGTTGGTGATATCGAGCGCATTGGCTTTGGCTATCGTTTTGCTGATGCAGAGGATGGTGTTTTTCACTTAGCGTTTAATTTTCCATTAGATTAGGGAACAGAGTCGGCGGCGGCCGACAGCGCCTTAAGAGCTTTGATTGTTCCGCTTTCAGGTTTCGACCTAAAGGTCTAGTTAAGGGACTTGTGCTGACAAGTCCCTTAACAATCCCAATCAGCCCCGCTGACATGCCCTTCGGTCTTATTCGTTGCTCAAAAATAAACAGCGTCTGCGTGACTCGCCTTCGGCTCAAACAGTCCTCGACGAATTCCTGTTTATTTTATCCGCGACTCATCATGTCAGAAGGGGTGTTGGTGCAAGACACAAACCTTGTTTGTTTTCCAGATTTATCGAAGCGGCATCTGCCTTCTCGTAGGATGAGTGACGCCAGTTACAAATGGATAAAGCGAGGACTGTTTGAGAGAGTAGCGCGAACGAGACAAGGTGAATGGCGAAGCAAGAGTGGGTGGCCTGGGCCAGGCCGCAGCGCCATTTTTAACCAGTCACGAATGTACCCTAAGGGCCGAAGAGCAGGTACGCATTTCTTTGGTTCTTTCTTGTGCGAGCAAGAAAGAACATAAACGGATTAGAAGTAATGAATTTAAGATTAACGAGAGTTTGAAAATAAACAGCTCAACTTAAAAGCTACTTCAAGCGACCTTTAGGTTAAAACAAAAACCTCATCTTGAAGCATTCTCCAGCTGTTCTAAACTGCTACTTAGCCGAACTAAATAGAATCCAAACCAAACTAGCTAGCCGACTATTATGAAATCAAAGCACCTTTTTAGTTACTTCTTCATAAGCCTCTTCGTCATCGGTTGTGCCACGATCGCGCAACATCAACTTGATCAACAATGGGGTGAACCCGAGGTACAAAATCGTGAAGTCGCAGAATATCAGCAAGGTGTCCCAGAATATCATCGCGACATTCAGCCCATCTTTGATAAGCGTTGTGTTAGCTGTCATGCCTGTTATGACGGACCATGCCAGTTGAAGTTATCGTCATATGACGGGCTTGATCGTGGAGCGAGTAAAGAGTTGGTATATGACGGGGCTCGTATCGTAGCGGCTGAGCCTTCCCGTCTTGGTGTCGATGCAAAAACAACTGAAGAGTGGCGTGCGCGGGATTATTTCCCTGTGTTGAATGAGCGTGCGCAAAACCCTGTCGCTAACGTGCAGGGCAGCTTGCTTTTAAAAATGTTGGAGCAAAAGCGTCAGCACCCACTTCCGCAAACGGCGCAAATTGACCCCGATGTATTCGATGTCTCAACAGATCGTGCGCAAGAGTGTTCAACAATTGAAGAATATGAACGCTATGCAGATGCCCATCCGCAGTGGGGAATGCCCTTTGGACTTCCAGCCATTAGCGATGAAGACTTTAATACCATTCAACGTTGGGTAGAAGCGGGCTCGCCGGTCTTACCGCAGTCGCCACTAGGTCAGCCTTACTTAGACCAAGTCTCGAAATGGGAGGCCTTCTTTAATGGCCAGAGCAATAAAGAAAAGTTGTTCTCTCGTTATGCTTACGAACACCTATTTTTGGCGAATATTTGGTTTGAAGATTTAGGTAATGGCCAATATTTCAATTTGGTTCGTTCGCGCACGCCTAGCGGTCAGGCGATTGATGAAATCGCCTCACGTCGACCATTTGATGATCCAAATACAAAGAGTTTCTACTACCGATTAAAGCCTGTACGTAGCACTATCGTTGATAAAACGCACATGCCTTATAAGTTCAATGATGCGCGGATGAAAGTGTGGCGTGAGTGGTTTTTGAATGCCGACTATGAAGTGACTAAGTTGCCTGGCTATGATGCTAAGAGAGCATCGAATCCATTCATTACCTTTAAAGAACTCCCGGCTGCAGCGCGTTATAAATTTATGCTGCAAGAAGCCGAATTCACCATCATGGGTTACATCAAGGGGCCTGTATGTCGTGGGCAAGTGGCCTTAAATGTGATCGAAGATCACTTCTGGGTGTTCTTTGTCGACCCTGAAGTTCCTACCATGTTGTATGACCCAGCACGCGCTGAAAATTACGCAGGCAACCTTCGCTTACCTGCTGAAGATCAAAGCACAGCCTCACCATTTAAAATATGGACGAAATACGCTGCGCTCCAAGAGAAGCATCTGAATGACAAAATTGACTACATCAACAGTTTTTCTGATGGTGTTGCTGAGTTGTCACTCGATATGCTCTGGAGTGGCAAAAGTCTGACAAGCGATATCGATGGGAGTGAAGCGCATAACTCAAATGCAGCACTCACTATATTTCGGCACTTCGATAATGCGACGGTCGTAAATGGTTTGCATGGTGATAAGCCGAAAACAGCTTGGGTAATTTCGTATAGTTTGTTAGAGCGCATTCACTACTTGCTGGTGGCTGGTTTTGACGTCTATGGCAACCTAGGACACCAGTTAAATACGCGTTTGTATATGGACTTTTTACGCATGGAAGGCGAAAGCAATTTCTTGATGCTATTACCTGATGATGTCGCGGAGAAAGAATTCTTAAGTTGGTATCAAAGTGCGGAAGAAAAGGTAGAAGACTATCTAAACGTTCTGCATAAAATGAAGTTACCGCACAATGCTATTGAATATGGTTCGAATGATCCGAAGAACGAGTTGCTCGACAGAATCTATGATTATACGCGTGCTGAGAATCGTCGAGTATCGGCATTACCAAAAGCCTATTTGGACCAGTTCCCAGAAATGAATGATCCTCTGCAGCGATTAGAGAAAGTTAGCGGTATAGCCGCTTCATTGTTGCCAGAGTTAGCAATGGTGCGCGTTAAAGCTCCAGACGGACAAATGCAGTTATTCTCAATCGCGAGTAATCGTTTTCATGAAAATGTGTCTTCATTATTTATGGAAGACGACTTTCTTGTTCCTGAGCGAGACACTTTAACGCTTTATCCTGGTGTACTTGGTAGCTATCCAAAGGTGTTTTTTGATGTGCATACGGTCTTGTTTGATCATTTCGTCGAACGCATTAGTCAAATGAAATCTGAAGAAGATTATGTGTCTTTGCTTGATGACTTTGCCGTGCGCAGAACGGATCCAACATTTTGGGACTTCTCAGATTGGCTGCATGTTTGGTATATGTTTAACCAGTCGGAAAAATCTGGCATTGTTGATTTAAATCGATATGAAAATCGATAAACGCACAATAAATCAATAAGCTGCTTGACCGTGAGCGAACAGCTTACGTTATACTTATCAAGTATCGTAACGCGTGATCACTTCAAGGGATGAAGGATGTCGAATCACAATAAAATGAAAGCTGTTGGCTTAATGAAAAACTTATCTTTCAGCGACGATAATGTACTCAAGGATTTTGAGCTCGCGATTCCGAAACCATGGGCGCATGACCTTTTAGTGAAGGTTGCTGCGGTGAGCGTCAATCCTGTCGATGCAAAGGTAAGATCTCTAAAGGATAAAGTCGAAAAAGAGTCGAAGGTGCTTGGTTACGATGCTGTTGGTATTGTAACGGCTGTGGGCGATGCAACACGTTATTATAAGCCTGGTGATCGCGTGTTTTACGCAGGAGACATTACTCGGCAGGGTTCGAATAGTGAATATCAGCTTGTTGATGAGCGTATTGTTGGGCCTGCTCCAAGCAAGTTATCCAATTCAGAAGCTGCTGCTATGCCGCTTATTTCGCTTACCGCATGGGAAGCTTTATTTGAGCGCTTGGGAATCAGCCTTGCAAAAGATAATAGCGAAAAAACATTATTGATTATCGGCGGCTCTGGTTCAGTGGGCGCAATTGCTACACAAATGGCCGCGCGTTTAGCAGGTTTGAAAGTAGTGGTAACAGCGAGTAAGCGTGGCGCAATTGAGTGGTGTGTGAGCCAAGGTGCGGCGCACGTTGTGAATCATCATGATGATATTCAGCAGCAAATCTCGACACTTGGCTACAAGGGCGCTGATTACATATTGTGTTGCAGTCATACTGATCAACACTTCGATGCAATGTGTGACATCATTAAGCCGCAAGGCAAAATTTGCTGCATTGTAGATAATGTGAAACCGTTGCCTCTTAATAAGTTGAAACCTAAATCGGCGAGTTTGGTTTGGGAGTTTATGTTCACTCGAGCGATGTTCAAAACACCTGATATGATCGAGCAGCGACATATTTTGTCAGAAGTATCGCGCCTTTTAGATGAAGGGATCTTGAAGAGTGTGTTGGCAGACGCCTATCGTCCGATTAACGCGAAGAACCTGCTTGCGGCACATCAAGTCATAGAGAATGGCGAGTTGATGGGTAAGTTAGTGTTGGAAGATTGGTTGTAATTATGGTGAGTTGCATAAAAAAACAGCATCATTAACGTAACCGTAACGATGAAAGCTCTAGCTGATAAACAATCGTGTAGTACACTGCATGCTGACTAAGATCCACAACAATATACAAGACAAGAAACATCGCTTCATGGAAAGAATTGCTCGATTTATCTCTTCTTTGTTAGCGCCTGCAATATTTGTAAGTGTTATTACTCCAGCTTCCGCCATTGATGTGGACCCTCTTCTTATTGATCAATTTATGCGTATGGACCCTACGCAGCAACAAGCGCTAGCGGCACAGTATGGCGTAGATTTAAGTCAATTTGGCGGCGGTGCGAGTGGTCGTGGTTTTCAAGAAGACCAAACTAAGCAGCAAGTTTCGGTACTTACTCGAAGCGGGCAGTCTCAAGATCCAAGTAAACAAACATTGCCGCGAGACGATATTTCTGGGGAAGAGTCGAGCGCGCGATATCAAGTGGGCAAGCTTGTCCCTTTCGGCTATGAATTGTTTGCAGGAGCTCCAAGCACCTTTGAGCCAGTGAATGATATTCCTGTTTCAAATGATTACGTGCTTGGCCCGGGTGATACTTTGAAGGTAGAGCTTTATGGCAAAGAAAGTAAGAGTTATCAGCTCGGGATCGACGCGCAAGGAAAGGTCCATTTCCCAGAGCTAGGCCCAATGAACGTGGCAGGCCTTAGTTTTGAAGAAGTGAAGAACAAGCTGCGCGACGAAGTCTCTAAGCGCATGATCGGTATGAAAGCTTCAATCTCGATGGGGGAGCTTAAGTCGATTAGGGTATTTGTGCTTGGTGAGGCGTATGTGCCAGGCAGCTATGTGGTGAGTTCACTATCGACCATTACTAATGCGCTTGTTTTGAGTGGAGGCATTAGTGAAAGTGGCTCGCTACGTAATATTCAACTCAAACGAAAAGGCGAGTTAGTACAAACGCTAGACTTGTATGAGCTGCTTTTGAAGGGTGATACCTCTAATGATGCGGCATTGCGTTCTGGGGATGTGGTGTTTATTCCTCCCGTTGGCAATACTGCAGGCGTAGATGGTGAAGTGCGCCGACCCGCAATTTATGAATTCAAAGAAGGTGAGACATTAAGTGATTTGCTTGGCTTTGCTGGCGGCTTAAAACCTTCTGCTTATCCTAAGAAGAGTACTCTAGAACGTATCAATGATGTCGATCAGCGAACTGTATTGAATGTATCGGCCAAAGCAGAAGATTTAAACGCGAATCCAGCGCAAGCGGGCGACATATTGCGTATTCCTTCAGTGCTTGAAAAAGTGGAAGATACGATTGCCCTGCGCGGCCATGTATATCGCCCTGGTGTACAAAGCTTCAAAGACGGAATGCGTCTAACTGACGTGATTAGTTCAGTCGATCAGCTGAAACCTGGCTCTGATTTGCGTTATGGCTTGGTTAAGAGGTATTTGCCGCCACAGCAAACTTTGAAGGTCTTGTCGTTCCGTATTGATCGCGCACTTGCTGATCCCAGCTCTGAGTACAATGTTGAGCTGCAAAGCAAAGATGAGATTCTTGTATTCGGTTTGTATCCTCGTGATCAGAAATTGTCGCCTGAATATGAAGAGATGGCTGCTCAGGCACAAGAGTTAGCGAGTTCAACGGCCGCATTCTCAGACGTGCGTATGACGGGTTTGCCGCTCGATTATCAAGCGTCATCTACCGATAACGCTCAATCTCCTTTATTAGACCGAGATCGTGCGCATTCACGTACTCGCTTTACCGTTACTGAATTCGAAAAAGAAGCGGCTTACTGGGGGCGTAAGTGGGTCATCGATGAGATTCTTGAAGAACTTCGTGCACAGAGTGAAATCGGTAACCCGTCTCAAGAAGTACGTATTACTGGTTCGGTGCGTTACCCAGGGGATTTTCCGCTTGTAGACGGAATGAACGTTGAAGATCTTATTTACGCAGCTGGTGGTTTAACTGAGAAAGCTTATAAGCTCAGCGCTGAGATTAATCGTACTGATTTCGATGAGCAGCAAAAACGTATTCAAGCCCGTTATGAAATTGATCTGAACATGGCGGCAGGGCGCGAGTTTGAATTTAAATCACGCGATGTGCTTCAGATTCGTGGGATTCCAGAATGGGTTGAAAATCATTACGTAGAGCTGAAAGGCGAAGTGCGCTTCCCTGGGGTATACCCCATTCACAAAGATGACGAGCTCCGCGATGTGCTGAAACGTGCAGGTGGTGTGACTAACTATGCATATGTGCCAGGTGCAGTGTTTACGCGTATCGAGTTAAAAGAACAGCAAGAGAAACGTCTGCAAGAAATGCAGCGCCGTTTGGCAGAAGACATTGCAAAAGCACAGCTTGTTGAAAAAGACGCATCGCGTCGTAGTGGTGATATCGGTAAGGCGCAGGAACTACTTACACAATTACAGCAAACGCCAGCGCTTGGACGTTTAGTGGTTGATCTTCGTAAAGTGTTAGCCGAAGACCCAGACTATAGTATTCCATTGCAAAACGGCGATGCGTTGACCATTCCATCACGCAAAAATAGCGTAACGATTATTGGTGAAGTACAACTGCCTATTTCGCAAGTGTTTGAGCCAAAGCTTGATTACACCGATTACATTGAGCGTAGCGGTGGTACAACAGATAAAGCAGACGAAGATCGTATTTACATTATTAAAGCAAATGGTGGTGTACAACTACCTGATAGCGGTCATTGGTTTGCAAGTAACGATGCGCAAATGGAACCGGGCGACACCGTTGTCGTGCCACTAGATGCAGACAAGTTAGACCAGTTAGTACTATGGCGTGACTTGAGCCAGATTTTCTACCAAATAGCACTCGGCGCCGCCGCCGTGGGTAGTTTATAAAACTTTTATATTTCTGCTGTCATCTTGAGCTTGACTCGGGATCTGAGTAAATTTTATGAGTCGATTTGTTATATCGAAACTCTGATAAAACTGAATTTTAACGAAGGGTCAAACCCCTTCGAGAGAGTCGAAAGGCCGCCAATTAAAATCGGATTAAGCGAGGGCTGTTTGAGCCGAAGGCGAGTTCCGCAGTGCCGATTTTAATTAAGCCTAGAGAGTAGCCGAAGGCCCCCGAGAGCAGGGGCTGTTTGGGATTGTTAAGGGGCTTGTCACTACAAGTCCCTTAACCCGTCGGCCGCGTGGAAGCGGCAAGATAAAAAACGGGTAATAATGTACCTAAGGCGAAGCCTTAAAAGTACAGTCGGCTCAATCGACAAAATAAAAGCACACTTAGCTCCGGTAAGTAACCATAAACACCGAAGCAAACTAGAAACGGAAGCAAAGAAAAAGTGTCAGAGAAACAGCCGCCAACGTTGGGTAACCCTGATTATCAAGCGCCCCAAGCGCAACCACCTTACGACGATGAAATAGACCTCATTGAACTCTGGCGCGCCCTTATGCGCGGCAAATGGATCATCATCGCCTTCACAACTTTATTCTCCGTTGCCTCCGTCTTCTATGCCCTCTCACTTCCAAATATGTACAAAAGTACCGCCGTGCTCGCACCGGCAGAATCATCCGGTGGAGGCTTGGGCAAACTTGCAGGCCAATTTGGTGGCTTAGCCTCTTTAGCAGGCATTAACCTTGGTGGTGGCGGTTCAAATAAAACAGCAGAGGCACTAGAGATCCTCCAAAGTTGGGCTTTTATCGAAGAATTTATTCAAGAACAAAATATCGCCCCTGAGGTGTTCGCAGTCAAAGGTTGGAACCTGGATACCAATACGCTTATATATAACATCGAGGTCTACAACCCGCAAACCCAAACCTGGATGCGCGAGCCTCCTAAAGCTAACCAGGCGGAACCAAGCTCTTGGGAATTGTACGGACGTTTCAAAGAATACCTAAACATTGGCGAAGATAAAGTTTCAGGCTTTATCTCTCTAGACATCGAATACTATTCGCCAGAAGTCGCAAAATTATGGGTGGATGCGCTAGTTCAAAAAATCAATACGCAACTTCAAGCGCGCGATGCTGTCGCGGCTGAAAAAAATGTCTCCTTCCTAAAACAACAAATCGAATCAACCCCGCTCGCTAGCATGCAAAGCGTGTTTTATGACCTCATCGAAGAGCAAACCAAAACACTCATGCTCGCCAAAGGCTCAACAGAATACGTATTTAAAACCGTAAGTGAGTCGCGTGTGGCAGAACAAAAGTCGAAGCCAAAGCGCGCGTTAATTTGTATTTTCGGCGCAATGCTTGGTGGTTTGATTGGTTGCATTATTGCGCTAGTCCGTGGCTTAAAGTCTGACGGTCGATCTGAAGCTAGGCTAGGAAGTAATTAGCAGTAATGGCAAATCAATTAAACCCAAAAAAAGTATTGGTCACAGGCGGTGCTGGATTTATTGGTTCAGCCTTGGTTCGATATCTCATTAATGATCTTGGCTTAAGCGTTCTAAATATCGATAAGCTAACCTATGCGGGTAACCTAGAGTCGCTAAAAAGCGTTGAGCAGAACGGGGGGTACACTTTCTTACAGGCAGATATTTGCAACCAAGCAGCAATGCAAAATGCGTTTGCTGAGTTTAAACCCGATGTGGTTATGCACTTGGCTGCAGAAAGCCATGTAGATCGTTCAATTGATGGTGCAGCAGAATTTATTCAAACCAATGTGGTTGGCACGTTTACGTTGTTAGAGGTTGCTCGTAAATACTGGGATAGCCTAGATCAAGCGGCAAAAGAATGCTTTCGCTTCCACCATATCTCAACAGATGAAGTGTATGGTGATCTAGAGGGTACATCCGACCTATTCACCGAGGATACAAGCTATGAACCAAGCTCACCATACTCTGCATCTAAAGCAGGGTCGGACCATTTAGTTAGAGCCTGGTATCGTACCTATGGCCTACCTGTTGTAATCACCAACTGCTCAAACAATTACGGCCCCTATCAGTTCCCTGAAAAGCTGATCCCGTTAATGATCTTAAACGCCCTAGACGGCAAGTCGCTGCCTGTTTATGGTGAAGGCAAACAAATTCGCGACTGGTTATACGTAGATGACCATGTTGAGGCACTTTGGCAAGTCGTCACAAAAGGCGCGCTGGGCGAAACCTACAACATCGGTGGCCATAACGAAAAACAAAACATAGAAGTCGTGCATGCCATCTGCGATTTGCTTGAAGAACTAGTGCCTATTGGCAATCCTGTCATACCAGCTCCAAAATCAGTCATTCCGGCCAACGAGCCGGAATCTGCCCGTCATCCTGAACTTGACAAGGTGAATTGCGAAGCGAGAGAGGGTGGCCTGGGCCATTCAGGACCTATGTCAAACTTAGAGAGTAATAAAAAGTCATATCGTGACCTAATAACTCACGTCCAAGACCGCCCCGGTCACGACCTCCGTTACGCAATCGACGCAAGTAAAATCGAATGCGAACTTGGCTGGAAGCCCAAACAAACTTTCGAGATAGGGCTACGCCAAACCGTGGAATGGTATTTATCTAACAATGAGTGGGTGAAACACGTACAGGACCGTTCTTACCAACGCGAGCGCCTTGGTGTGACTTTAGGTAGTGAAACATCTCAATTTGAAAAACAAGGAACGCAAGCATGAAGGGTATTGTATTGGCCGGCGGCACAGGAACGCGCCTTCACCCAATCACCTTGGGTGTTTCTAAACAGCTCTTACCGATCTACGACAAGCCGATGATCTATTACCCCTTATCGGTACTTATGCTCGCCGGAATTCGTGAGATTCTAATTATCTCCACACCTGAAGATTTGCCCCAGTACGAACGTTTACTCGGTGACGGCTCGCAGTTTGGCATTTCGCTTGAATACGCAGTACAAGAAAACCCAGAAGGTCTTGCACAGGCCTTTCTCATTGGGGACGAATTTATCGGACAAGACTCTGTATGCTTGGTCTTGGGCGATAACGTGTTTTATGGTCCAAACTTTACACCAAAACTAATCGACGCTGTGAAAAGAGCCGAGCAACAAAACGTCGCAACCGTGTTTGGTTATCAAGTTAAAGACCCAGAGCGTTTTGGTGTAGTTGAGTTTGATGCAAATAAAAACGCAATCAGCATTGAAGAGAAACCTACAAAGCCAAAATCAAAACACGCCGTCACCGGTTTGTATTTTTACGATAGCAATGTTGTGAACATTGCCAGAGCGGTTGAGCCAAGTTCGCGTGGCGAGCTTGAAATTACCTGTGTAAACAATGCCTATCTTGAACAGAGTCAACTCTTTGTCGAAACGCTTGGTCGTGGCTTTGCCTGGCTTGATACTGGTACGCATGAAAGTATGCTCGAAGCATCACAATTTGTTGAAACAGTTGAAAAACGTCAGGGCTTTAAAATTGCCTGTCTGGAAGAAATCGCTCTGCAAAACGGCTGGCTAACTACACAAGCCATCGTCAATAAAGTAGAGCAGATGGGTAAAGGGCAGTACAGCGCTTACCTCAAAGAGCTATTAGCGGAAGCATGAGGTTTAAAGCAAAAGAATGATCCCTGTTGCAAAACCTTATTTACCTAGCCGTGAAAAAGTCGATAGTTATATCGACTCTATTTATCATACACACTGGTTGACCAATAATGGCCCGCTTGTTCAAAAGCTCACTCAGCGTTTGGCAGATCATTTAGGGCTTGATGCAAATTGTCTGGTGCTAGTAGCAAACGGCTCCCTCGCATTACATCTAGCCTACAAAGCATTAGAGCTAAAAGGTGATGTTTTAACAACGCCGTTTAGCTTTATCGCAACAGCAAGCACCCTCAAATGGGAAGGTTTAAATCCGGTGTTTGTAGATATCGATAAAGATACCTGGAACATCGATCCAAACCCTATGGAGCAAAGTATTACCCCAGATACATCAGCTATTGTACCCGTGCATGTATTCGGTAACCCTTGTGATGTAGAGGCCATCCAGTTGATTGCTGATAAGCACAATCTCAAAACCGTGTACGATGCCTCTCATTGCTTTGGCGCAACGCTCAATGGCGAATCGGTTTTAAAACAAGGTGATGCAAGCACCATAAGTTTTCATGCGACTAAGCTTTTTCATACTGTTGAGGGTGGTGCGGTTATCACCAAAACAAAAGAGCTGGCTGACAAAATCCGTACAAAAATTAACTTCGGTATTGATGGGCCCGATTCGATCGGCATGCTTGGTACCAACGCCAAAATGAGTGAGTTTCATGCCGCAGTTGGTTTGGCAGTGTTGGATGATATTGAGCGGATTCAAACTCAGCGGCAGGATATTTGGGAGCAGTATGCAGAAGCGCTAGCGCCTAAATATCAACTTCAAAAACGCCATCCAGCAGCGAACAATAATTACGCGTACTTTCCGATATTGTTAAAAGATGAACAAGTAGTAATCGATGTGGTTGCTAAATTAGCAGAAAGCGGCGTTCAAGCCCGGAGGTATTTTTATCCATCGCTGAACAGTTTGGTTATGTTTGAGGATGGTTGTGAAGCTAGTGTTTCTAGCGATATTGCTTCGCGGATTGTATGTTTGCCGATCTGGCCAGAGCTTCAATCAGCTGAGGTTAAAGAAGTTTATAAGTTAGTTGTTGGAGTAGTTGGTTCATGAAAGTGGCCATAATGCAGCCGTATTTTTACCCTTATATTGGTTACTTTCAATTGATGAATGCTGCTGACGTTTTTGTTGTTTATGATGATATTCAATACGTTAAACAAAGCTGGATTAATCGAAATAGGATACTTGTCAATGGCGAACCATCTTATATCTCTATCCCCTTAAAGAAAGACTCAGATTATTTGCATATAAGAGATCGCAGTTTGGCAGCGGCTTGGGAGAAAGACTGTTTAAAATTGATGCAGAAGCTAAAGGGTGCGTATTCAAAAGCGCCATACTTTCATGAGGTTTTTGATTATCTGAAGCAAGCAATTACTGCTAGTGAAACTAATTTGTTTAAGTTCCTATTCGCTAATCTAATGGCTGTTAAAAGTCTTTTGAATATAGGTACGAAGATTTTGGTTAGCTCTGAACTAGGCGATTTTACGACTTTAAAATCTCAAGAAAAAGTCATTGCCGTTTGTAAGCAGCTAAGCGCATCTAGCTATATTAATCCGATAGGTGGGTTAGATCTATATGACAAAAATTCCTTTGCGTCCGAGGGGATTGAGCTGGAGTTTATTCGGGCTATACCGAGAGAGTACCAGCAGTTTGGTAAACCATTTCAGCCATTTTTGTCGGTTATTGATGTGCTTATGTTTAACTCTCCTGATGAGGTGTTAGACATGATGGTGCGTGATTACCATGAGGCTTGAGTTTTTTGTTTCCTGAGACTATACGATGTTTCTGGTCTAGCTACATGATCGATTCAACAGAGGCTGGAAAATTCTCACATTTAGATATCTCCGAAACACTGAAAGGCAAAATTGTTGAGCTGGATTTGTGGGTGAATAAATGGGATCAGGTCGAAGTATATGGTGGCTCAAACTGTACCTTGGGCACAATGATTTTATGGTTTGAGTCAATGGCTGAAATGGCTGAAATGATGGACAATATGGAAAGGTACCTTGCAGTTGAACCCGCATAAGTCCATTGGCGGCTACTTCGAACTTGAACTTCCCCCTGTAGCGAATAAGTATCTTTATAGCGAAGCTATAAAGTATATTTCGGCACGTTCTGCGCTTTATGCTTTTTTATTGGAAAAAAAGCCTACAGCCGTATGGATGCCGCGTTATATCTGTGACTCGATGCTAACGCCTCTCAAAGAAGCGAATGTAAGAATAAAGTTCTATTCGATTAACTTGGAGTTCCTTCCTGCGTCGCAAATCAACATTAAAAACGGGGAGCTGCTTTTATACGTCAATTACTTTGGTGTGTGTGGCAAGCAAGAAACAGATGTTTTGGAAAGGTATGGTCGGGAAAATGTTGTATGCGACCACTCGCAAGCGTTTTTTTCTCCGCCGGGTGATGGCGCAGCGTGCACAATTTATTCTCCTAGAAAGTTTTTTGGTGTGCCTGATGGGGGGCTTCTTTTTACAGCCCTAGATATGACTCAAACGGCTAACAGAGACGTTACTAGCATGAATCGGGTTGCACACCTGACTGGACGTCTCCTTGCAGGTCCGGAACCTTATTATGAGCAGTACTTAAAAAGTGAAGAGTCCCTGAATAACCTATCTTTAGATCAAATATCGGTATTTACCGAAAATTTGCTTTCTACGATTGATTATCAGGATGTGCGGCTTCGAAGGTATGACAATTTCGGCTGCTACCAATCTAAGCTAGAGCAGAAAAATGAGCTTCACCTAGATGAAGCTGCCGTACCGATGGTATTTCCTTTGTTAATGAGTGACGGTAAAAAGATACGGGAATGTTTGGCTTCTAAACGCATTTATACCGCAGGTTACTGGCCAGATGTATTGCATAGAGAAGGCTTAACTCTAGAAGAAAAAAGATTAGCTATCGACTTGTTAGCCTTACCGCTAGATCAAAGGTACAAAGCTGGCGATATCGATCAGATATTAGGTTTGGTAGACACAAAATGAGTGATAGAAGAGTAAAAGAATTTGAGCGTAACCTGTCTCTTGAGACTCTATTAGCAGAGGTGAACGATAACCTTTGGTTGGCGGAACGCGAAATACTAGCTCCTGAACCGGCTAAGCATCCTTTTGTATTTATATTTGGCGCACACCGATCAGGATCGACACTGTTAATGCAATGGTTGGCAAATACAGGTTTATTTTCTTACCCAACAAATTTATTGTCGAGGTTTTATAAAGCGCCAGTCTTGGGCTCTAAGTTGCAGTTATTGTTGGCTGATGAACGTTTTAACTTTAGGGACGAGTTAAAGGATTTTTCCAGTAAAGCGACGTTTACATCCTCGAATGGAAAAACAAAAGGTGCGCTTGAGCCAAACGAATTCTGGTATTTTTGGCGCAGGTTTTTGCCATTTTCTGACAGCGTAGATTTTTTGAGTACCGAAAGACTCAATGAGGTTGTCGATAAAGATCTGTTGGTTAGGCAGCTATCAGGACTTGCGAATGTATTGGGGAAGCCATTTGCTGCAAAGGCGATGATATTAAACTATAACATTGACTTCCTTTATCAGCTTTTTCCTAATTCCGTATTTATTCATTTGAAACGAGATCCTGTCGCAAACGTGGTTTCGGGATTGAAGGCTCGTGAACGGCAGTTGGGAAGCGTCGATGCTTGGTATTCGTTTAAGATCCCAGAATACGATGAGTTGAAGGACTTGTCTGCAGAAAAACAGGTGGCGGGGCAGGTTTACTATATCAATAAGGCTGTTGAGGCAGGATTCAGATCAATACCAGCCGATAACAGGTTAGATCTTCAGTATGAAGAATTTTGCCAATGCCCCGCGGATTTTTGGATAGAGCTTTCAGAAAAGTTAGCGAACCTAGGATGTAAGCTGTCTCCTCCAGAGAGGATGAAGCAACGTTTTGAGGTCACCAATGCTATGAAACCAAGCCAGGCAATATTGGATGCATGGGCATTCTTTAACGTTGAGTGTTAAATTTTTACGATGACGTTCTTTGTATAGCGATTTTTTGAACTAGATGATCTTTCATAAAAAATAATTCGATCGTTAACTATTTCAGCCGGATAATTTCATCGTTGTAGCATCGTGATCAAATTACCTCAAATGCTAGAAGATTGTTAGAAATCCAGGGCCCAGAACACTTTATCACTCTAAAGTGTTTAAAAAGAGAGTATCAATATGATTAAAAGCTTGGCTCGTACATGGCTTATCTGCTGGATAAGATTTAGATTGAAATTGTTGATCTATTTTTTAGTGAGACGGAATAGATCAAGATTGGTGGAAGGCCGAACAAAATATTTTTGTATTGGAAGAAATAAGACAGGTACTACTTCAATAAGCAAGGCTTTTAGTGATCTGGGGTTTACCCTAGGCGATCAGCTTATTGCAGAGTACCTGACAGATAAAGATTTCTTTTCGGGTAGGTTTGATCGAATTATCGACTACTGTGAAACGGCAGAAGTTTTTCAGGATGTGCCGTTTAGCCTATTTGATACTATTAAAGAGGTAGATCGAGCTTTCCCAGGTAGCAAGTTTATATTGACGGTTCGAGATGATTCTAAGCAGTGGTACGACTCTTTAGTTAGGTTTCATTCAAAATTGTTTGGGAGAGATGGTCGTGTTCCTACATGTAAAGATATCAAAAGGGAAAAGTACAAAGGTACAGGACTAAAGAGAAATGTAGTTAGAGTTCATGGCACAGATTACTCGGATCCTTACAACGAAAACGTAATGAGATCACATTATGAAAAACACTATTTGGACGTTGTCGAGTATTTTAAAGAGCGGCCGAAAGATCTTTTGATTATTAATCTTTCGCAGAAAGGGGAGTACCAGAGATTCCTTGATTTTATTGGCATGACTTCTCTTTGCGAAGACTTTCCTTGGGAAAATCGAACGTGACGATTCGTGTATAAAGTAGAGATGGAAGTCTTCAGATGACAGGTCAGAATGAGAACTTAAGGTTATGACTGGGTTTTCAAAATAGCGTAGCCAACGAGAGAGCACATGAAGCAAGAGTTGGTGAATATATTCGCTATCACAACCTAGAACGGCTCCATACAGTCAATGGAAATCAATCACCCATTAGCTATGAAAACTCTTTAAAGAACGTGTCCGGCTGGAGTTGACCAGAACACATATCTTTGCCAATGCAAAGCTCTAGGAGCCAGGATCATCGGAGAATATTTTGAAGTTTTTACATTTACCTGAAAATTAATCGTTTTCTATTTTTGTCAAACAAGTCCTTTTGAGGACATTATGGTACGTATGACCTTTTCTCAAACTTTTCATCATTCCTGAGAGAATAAAGCTTAATGCAGTCTCTGAAATTAAAAGTATTCGATAATGTTCTGTGGAACTTTTTGGAGCAGGTCATTGCTAAAGGCATAGGTATTGCTGCAACTTTAATTCTTGCCTGGTTTTTGTCTCCAAATGACTATGCCTTGATAGCGATGTTAACGGTATTCATTTCTTTGGCTTCAGCCGCAGTTGATGGCGGATTTGGGCAAGCGCTTATAAGGAAAACTAACTTAAAGTCTGTAGATCTCTCAACAGTATTTTGGACAAATCTCATATTGTCATTAGTCATATATGGTTTGGCTTACGCAGTTGCACCGTTTATTGCAGAATTTTATAAAGAAGAAAGTTTGGTTTCTTTAATCAGGGTTTCGAGTCTCTCCGTTTTTTTTCAGTCTTTAGTAGTTGTGCCGCAAGCCATATTGAGCCGCTCTTTTCAGTTTAAACTGCAATTAAGAGTTGTACTTCCTGCGGCAATCTTGTCTTCATTGATCGCGATCTTATTGGCTTTTATGGATTATGGTGTTTGGGCTTTGATTGCACAAATAGTCTTCAATGCAGTATTTATAGCAATTTTCTTTTGGCGTTTGAGTTTGTGGCGACCTTCCTTTGTATTCTGTTTTGGCTCACTTGCAGAATTATGGAAGTTCTCCAAGTTCATTGTAATTGACTCCTTTGCGTCAATTCCTTTTCAAAACATGTATTTGATCGTATTACCAAAATATTTCGCCGCTGGGCCGATAGGGTGGTACTTTCTTGCTCATAAGCTAAAGCAAGTGTTACTCAATCTCGCTGTTGTATCAGTGCAAACTGTAACTTATCCTGCACTAGCGCAGGTTAGGCAAGACACCACAGAGTTTAGATCAATGATTACGCAAGTAATGCTGCTCACAGCATTTTTATTGTCTCCGGTTTTGTTTTTCTTGAGCGCACTATCACCGTTGTTATTTGAATCCTTTCTTCCAGAAAAATGGCATGGCTCAGCCGTTTATTTCCAGCTAATGTGTTTAGCCGGTTTATTTAACCCAATAGCTTCGATAAATCTCAATGTACTAAGGGTGAAAGGTTACTCAAACATTGTCTTCTATATAGGTGTTGTTAAAAAGGCCTTGGCAATAGCGGTTTTTATTTGCACTCTCCCGTATGGTATTACTGAAGTGATCGTTGGCCAAATTGCCGTTTCGATAATAGGTTACGTGCCAAACGCATACTATTCTACGAAACTACTTAATTATTCTATTCCCACACAGCTCTCTGATTTTTTGCCGAGCTTTGTCCTGTCTGGCGTAATCGCTTCTATGATCTTTTGGTTGCAATATGTTTTGGATTGGCGACCTATATATGAGCTTGCGAGCCTTGGCTTGATCGCTGCAATGCTATATCTGGCTGTTGCCTCGTTACTAAACCTCAAGGGGTATCAATTGGCCTTAAACTTGTTGAAGAGAAGATTTAATAAGTGGCGCTTTATACCTTAAACCGAAGACCTTACTTGTTAGTTTGCAAGTATTCAAGAGTTAGTGAATTTTGTTTTACGACGCTTAATTGAAAGCTTACTTAGGAAAAAAATATGTTGTTTTTTTTAATGTGTTCCGAAAGATCCGGAAGTAACTTTATAACAAAACTTATGAACGGACATAAGAATATTTGCGGGCCGTCAGTCAAACATATAATCAACCCCGTGGCACGTAACCTCTTTCGTTATGGAGATCTAACGCAAGAAGAAAACTGGCGTACTTTGGTTCGTGATATTTTTGAGCTCTTTCAAGTGAAGTTTTCCATATGGAAGTATTCTCCAACCGTCGATGAGATGTTGGCGTTGGCTCCTAGAGGTGATGTGGTTAGTCTTTTACGAAACTTGTTCATGGCTGAGGCGAAAGAGCACGGAAAGCAGAGCGTCTTTATAAAAGAGAACCATACCTATGAGTTTTTGCCTTTCTTGTTGTTTAACTTTCCAGAGTCTAAATTTGTTTATTTGGTTCGAGATCCTCGTGATATGGCTTTGTCGTGGAAGAAAAACTCGGACCACCTAGGAGGAGTTGTTCAAGCGGCTAGACAATGGAAGCAGGACCAGCAACAGAACCTTAAGAATGCTTCCTTAATGAAAGGTTTGGGTAAAGCGCATTTTGTTAGATATGAAGATTTAACTGCTAATACCGAGATTGAGCTACATCAGATTTGCGACTTTTTGGGGATGCAATATGACCCGGGAATGTTGGAGTTCCACAAAGATAAATTGACGCAAGAAAACTCCAAAATGCAGAAAGCTTGGAATAACTTGTCGACTGGTATTATCGAAGATAACAGTAATAAATATTTAAAAGAGCTTTCTAAACAAGAGCTTATGGCAATAGAGAGTATCTGTCGATATGAAATGAAACATACTGGATACGAGCCCGTGTCAAGTGAGAGGGAGTTGGATAGTGTAACCGATGCTGACGTGGCTGTACTGCATAAACAAGAACTTGATGCGCTAGATTATTCTCGCACTGAAGGCGTTAAAGGAAATATGGTTGCGAAAGCAAAGTTTTATCAGCGGTAGTTATATGCATATTGAAGACAACAAAGTAGATGTTCCTGAAGTTTCAGTCCTAGTTCATACATTTAATCAGTCTGAGTATATTGAACAATGCTTAGATAGCGTGTGTTCTCAGAACACCACATTTAAATATGAGGTGATTGTTCACGATGACTGTTCAACTGACGATACAACAGAGATCTTATTAGCGTATAAAGAACAATATCCAGAAAAAATTCGTTTAGTAATTCAAGAGCAGAATAAGCGAAGCCAAGGGCACCGTGTTATATCGCTTTCATTGCCTCATGCAGAAGGAGATTATGTCGCCATCTGTGAGGGCGACGATTATTGGATTGATGAGCATAAACTCCAAAAACAATATGACGCCCTGCAACGCCATCCAAATGTCGATCTTTGCTTTCACCCCGCCAAACAATATCGAAACAAGAAATTTCATTCCATAATAAATGAATATTACAGCGAAGAGACCGTTATCCCTTTCGAAAACGTAGTGGAAGGGCGAGGGGGCTATATGCCGACGGCCTCTTTGTTTATTCGTAAATCTTCGATTTACCCGTTCCGGGATTGGTTTATTGAAAGAGCTCCAGTAGGCGATACTTTTATTCAGGCTCTAGGCTCTTCAAGAGGAGGCGCGCTTTTTTTGTCTGATTCAATGAGCGTTTATAACCGTTATAGCATTGGCTCTGCAACCGCAGGCAATTTGCGCAAGAGATCATTAGAACAGATAGCGAATCAAGCTGAGAATTATCGTGATTGCTACAATCAGCTATCAGTGGGGCTGAGCGAAAGTGAAAAGATGTCTTGCCGAATCGCTTTGTCTCAATTGATTTTTGACTTATCAGTGAAAGCGTTAGACGATGGATACATTGATTTGTTTAAATCGCTTTTTGATCGCGCTTGGCCTGATAAGCATAAGAAAAGTGCGTTTGTATACATAGTCTGGCTTGCTCGATATATTCACTTTTGTCGCCCAATAGTAAGAAAAAAGCTAGCTCATAAAAGAAACTTAGTTGTTACCTAAGGGATAGTATGTGCGGTTTTTCCGGTCTACTGAAAACACCTAGTGTAAGCCCGAGTGATGAATTATTGGTCAAGGGTAGTCTTGAGAGAATTCTTCAGCGTGGCCCCGATCAATCTGGTATTTGGGTTGGTGAAAAGATAATTCTTGGTCACCAACGCCTTTCTATTCATGATCTGAGCGCCTTGGGTAAGCAGCCAATGCTTTCTAGGTGCGAGCGTTATGTACTGGTTTTCAATGGTGAGATTTACAATTACGAAGAGTTGCGTGAGGAGCTTGTTGATTCAGGTTGCAAGTTTAAGGGAAGTTCAGATACCGAAGTGTTGCTTGCCGCTTTTGTACTTAACGGAATTGATAAAACTCTTTCCTCGTTGGTTGGTATGTTTGCTCTGGGGCTCTGGGATAGAGTAGAAGAAAAGCTAACTATCGCGCGGGACCGCTTCGGTGAAAAGCCATTGTACTATGGCTTGGTGGCAGGTAAGTTTGTTTTTAGCTCGCAGCTAAACTCGTTGCCTTTCAGTAAGGACGAAACTCCAAGCATTGATTTGGGTAGCTTGGGGCTTTATTTTCGGCATGGGTATATTCCAGCTCCGCATACTATATACCAGCGTGTACAAAAGTTAGAAGCAGGTTGTGTGGTTACAGTAAATTGCGCTGTTGGCGAATTAATGCTCAGCGAGCCTCGAAAATATTGGGATGGTTTTAGCTTTCTCAATCGGAAAACGGAAAAAGAATGTGGCTCTATTGCAGAAGTTACATGCGACCTTGATCTGTTAATAAACCAAAGTGTAGCTCTTCAAGCAAAGGCAGACGTACCTTTAGGTTGCTTTTTGTCAGGTGGCATAGATTCATCTACTGTTGCAGGTGTACTTCAATCGCAAAGCCCCTCTGCAATCGATACGTTTACGATTGGTTTTGATGATCCTCAATACAATGAAGCAAGGTTTGCTAAAGAGGTGGCGGGCCATATTGGTTCGCGACATCATGAGCTTTATGTAAACAGGCAAAATCTTTTGGATGTTGTACCTGCTATATCAACCATGTTTGATGAGCCGTTTTCGGACGCGTCACAGATCCCAACTTTTCTGGCTGGCCAATTGGCAAAAAAACACGTTACTGTTGCTTTATCTGGTGATGGAGGGGATGAGTTGTTTTGTGGATACAATCGATACCAGACATCAGCCAAGCGTTGGGAACAAGTGATTAGAATTCCTCGTTCATTTAGAGGGTGTACAAAAGGTTTTGTTAATCTTTTTGGCTCGAAACTGGCCTTCTCGGGCTCAAAGTTCTTAAAGGACTCGGGTCGAGCTGTTGAATATTTTTCATCACGAAATTTTCAGGCCTTTTATCGGCGTAGCGTCTCTTCGATTAATAACCCTCAAATATTAATACACGAAGCTCAATCCAAAGACGATAAGTTTTTTGATTCTCGGCTAGTCGGACTACCTCCACTCGATTATATGATGGCGCTGGATGCTAGGCATTATATGGCTGATGATATTCTTGTTAAGGTTGATCGTGCCTTTATGGCATCAAGCCTAGAAGGTAGGGTCCCGTTGCTTGACCATCGGATTTACGAGTTTGCGTGGTCTCTTCCGTTGTCGTACCACACCTATGATGGCCGTGGTAAGTTTCTACTGCGGCAGGTATTGAATAGATATATACCGGAAGAACTATATGACCGTCCTAAAACCGGCTTTGGGGTTCCTTTGGCTCAATGGCTTCGAAACGATCTAAAAGACTGGGCATATTGTGGGATTGAGATGTCAGGAGATGAACTTAACAAACCTTTGATCCACAAGCTGTGGGAGCAGCATCAGGCATGTAAGATTGATTGGTCGGGGCTGCTTTGGTCGATAGCCAACTATAATTATTGGAAGGTGAGCATTTAATGGCATTGCCAAAGCGGTTCACTTTTTTTTTAAAAACGATTTTATTGTTTTTCTATGTGTTCAATCTCAAGTTTATTGGAGTAGAACTGTTACCCACGATTCGAATTGCGTTCGTGCTATTATTTTTTATGTTTGGCTTGGCTGCATTGCGTTTTTTGAAAGAAGAGGTTCGTCAAAACCCAATCATATTTACTATATTTTCAGCTGTTTTTGTTTGGGCCTTCTGTTCTTCAGCTATCGGTTATTCGGAGCCTCCAGGTATATTTAATTCGGTATTCGTACTTTTTGTGTTTAGTGTATTTGGGGCAATACTGTTTAGCTTTGTTTTCAAGAGCCGAGAAGAGTTGTTAAAGGCATTCTTATTCATTGTTTTTATTCAAGCTTTCTTTGTTTATGTAGGTTTTGCTAGTCTCGAGTTTCGGCAGTTTACTGCGTCTATTCTTGTGGAGTCAGGGAATATACCTTTGTTGTCGGGTAGTCGAGTGGCGGGCTTCACGAACAGCTCAGGTTCAAGTCTATCGTTCACGCTGGCTTTAGGAGTTTTTTCGGCGATGCTGCTGCTTATGAAAGCGGACAGTTTAAAAGTTCGAACGGGATATATGGCTGCAGCGGTGTTTATCACTGTTGCTTGTATTTTTGTGGGAAAGCTGGGGCTGCTGTTCTCAGGTTGTGCGGTTTTGTTAGCCAGTCTGTTAGTTTCTATGAAGTCTTTAAAGGGTTTGTCGCATTTGTTGGTGTTATGGTTGGGTGGGGCGTTTGTAGCTATCTGTTCTTTGCTAGTACTATTCGTTTTTTTTCCAGAAGTGCAAGGTCAATTCGCTTACGCGATGCTTCGTTCGTTCTCTATCTTTATCTCCGGTGAAGATTCTACTGCGACGGCGTTGCTGGAGATGCCAATCCCAGAGCTTGGCATAAATACTGTTATCGGGCATGGCGGGCTGAGTGTATTTGGCCATGAAAATGCCACCCATTCAGATATTGGTTATGTCCGATCATATTTTTCATTGGGATTGATTTTCTCGTTTCTCTTATATTCGACATTGTTTCTTTTCTTATTGAAAAAATTGTTAAGAGAAAAGAGTCGTTCTTCATTCGTGTTTTTATTAAGCGTGATGATGTTTTTGTTTGTGTCGGAGTTAAAAGAACCTTTTATATTCAAAGTGAATTTTGTCTTTTTTCTTCTTGTTCTCTTTTTTGTCACAGCTAAAGAATCGGCCCGATTTAAAGCGCATAGTGCAGCGGAGCTCGTATGTCGATGAAGCTCATTATGTTCGTTCTCCCTAACCTGAGTGCCGGTGGAGCTGAACGTGTAACCTTAAACTTCATACGTCAGTTAGAACCTAGCTCTTATAAAGTTGACCTTGTTGTATTCGATAAAACGCCCGATTTGTTATCACTAGTTCCTTCAATAGCAGAGTTAACAGATCTCAAGACGTTCAAAGCAAGTCGGTCGTTGTTTCGTTTGTATAAAACTATCAGGCGGCTTAAACCTGATTTCGTCTATAGCTCCCACTCTAGGGTTGCCGTCCTATTGGCGTTGATTAAATTGGTAGATGGAAATTTTAGGTTTATTGCTCGTGTGCCTAGTATGCCTTCTCTAGAACGCGAACAAGGTTACACAAAACCTGTTACAGCAAAGCTTTATGCCTGGGCATTCAAGTGCGCCGATGCTGTTTTAGCCCAAACAGTGGAAATGAAAGATGATGTGGCAGCTGAATACGGTGTCAAAGCCGAAAAAATAATGGTTGCTAGCAACCCTCTGGATACGCGTTTTATTAATGAAAAGCTCAAAGGTGTAAATTCGCCTTTTAGAAGTGATGAAATAAATATAGTTGCATCGGGGCGTCATTCGCGGGAGAAGGGTTTTGATATCTTGCTTGAGGCCTTTGCAAGCGTTGTCAGTAATATTCCTAATGCGAAATTGACCGTCTTAGGGCGCGAAGGTGAACAAACCTCAGTATTAACCGGCTTAGTTGAAAAGTACTCGTTGCAGAACTCGGTCACTTTTACTGGATTTACGGATAACCCCTATCTGTACTATCAATATTGTGATGTGTTTGTTCTCAGCTCTCGATGGGAGGGTTATCCAAATGCCTTGCTCGAAAACTATTACTTGAATACACCTTTGGTTGCTACACAATGTGTGCCTGTGGTGGCTCGCCTTGTTAAAAATGAGGTGAATGGTTTTGCTGTACCTAACGATCCACAACCCGCATCTCTATCTGATTATATTATCAAAGCACTGAGCTTAAAGCGGAACGATATTAAGAACGAGTTAGTCGCTAGTTTTGATTTTAATAAACTTCTTGAGAGTGAAATCTAGGGATAATTATGTGTGGTTTCTCTGGGGTTATTGGACAGTATTCTGAAGAACTTCATAAACAAGTGATGTCCGCACTACGCTATATTCATCATCGAGGCCCCGATAATAAAGATGTCTGGAGCTCATCTAATATTATCTTGGGTCATACTCGCTTAAGCATACTTGACCTTTCAGACCACGCGAATCAACCCTTTACTTCGAAGTGTGGTCGATACACGATCGCTTACAATGGTGAAGTGTATAACTATAAAGAGCTGGCAGCTCAACATGGGCTGATCAACTTAAAAACAAGTTCCGATACAGAAGTGGTTGTCGAGCTCTTCGCGAAGTTGGGTGTCGAGAGTTTTGAAAAACTGAACGGTATGTTCGCGTTTGCCATCTACGATTCGGAAGATAACAGGACTTATCTCTGTCGAGATCGACTTGGTATTAAGCCTCTTTATCTCTCTAAATTGGAGAAAAAGATTTGTTTTGGTTCTGAAATAAAAGCCTTGGAAAAACTTGCCGCAACTTCAAATGACTTAAATGCTCCCAAGTTGCATGAATGGTTTTATTACGGCAATGCCTTAGGCCGTGAAACTCTTTTGAAGGGTGTCGAAAGAGTCATGCCCGGTACCTATGTCGTGATTGATTGTGGGTCGCATTGTATTGATGAACAGAGATATTGGTCTGTTCGTAGCTCGCTTCCTGAGAAAGCTAATTCACAGGTCCTGAGTGAAGATGAAACGGTTATCAAAGTGCGAGAATTATTGAATTCTGCAGTCAAACGCCAGTTGGTTAGCGATGTGCCTGTTGGGGTATTTTTGTCAGGCGGAATTGATTCAAGTGCAATTACCGCGTTTGCTGCACAAGAGCTTGGTTCTGATTTAAGCACTTATTCCGTTAAGTTCGATTATGACAAAGGCATCAACGAGCTGCCTAGGGCTCGGCAGGTTGCCGAGATGTATGGCACGAATCATCATGAATTTGAGATTGGTGGATATGACGTTGCAGATACGGTCGTTAAGATGGTCGAACATCATGATCATCCTTTTTCTGATGCTGCCAATATCCCTCTTTTTCTACTTTCCCAGCAGGTGGGAGATAAGACGAAAGTCATTCTCCAAGGTGATGGTGGCGATGAGTTGTTTGCTGGGTACCAGCGGTACAATACCTTAGCTAATTTTCGAAGAATGAAGTTGCTCGCTCACGTTGGCAGTGTGGTGAATAAGTTTTTACCAGAAAATGCAAGGTCGCACTCTCGACAGAGGTATATTGATGCCTTGTTAGCTGACGAGGATTACAAGGTAATGGCCGCGTTGCTAACTGTTGAAAGTGAACGTGTTCCCCCTACTCGAGTTTTATCTGATTCTTATCGTTCCAATGTCGAGCGATATGATTTTGGGGGGCGTTATAAAGAAGTAGCAAAGAGGTTTGAGGACCAAGATCTGGTAAATAAAATGTTGATGACCGATCTTGAAATTATATTACCTGATATTTTTTTAGAGAAAGTAGATCGTTCAACAATGGCTGGCAGCGTCGAAGTTCGTGTGCCGTTTTTGGATAATGATATTGTCGATTTTTGCATTAGTTTGCCCTCGCATTTAAAGGTAAAAAAAGGACAACAAAAATATTTATTGAAACGCGCACTTGATGGTATTGTGCCTGCGGATATTTTGTACGGTCCTAAGACTGGTTTTGGTGTTCCGTTTGGGTATTGGTTAAAAGGGCCTCTACAAGAATTATTTTGGGACAGTTTTTCGAGGTTTAAGCTTGCTAACTCGCAGGTCCTTGATGAGACGAAAATGAGGCGTATTTTTGCAGATTTCAGTGATGGGCGAAGGGATGATGGTTTTCTATTTTGGAAACTACTCAACTTAGTCATATGGGCCAACAAGAATAAAGTAAGTTTTGGATGAGAAAATATATACTAGTCGGGGCTAAACCTGGCTCATTCAACGAGAGCGCTAATAATCCAGGGGGGCAGCTCACAGCCTCCAAAGGTTTATATAGTTATGCGCAATCTAATGGGGATGAATTGCATGTCATTGATACGTTGCAAACGAGTTTCCCAGTACCTCCAATACGCGAAAGATTGAAGAAAGGTTTGAGACGAATAAAGGAGCTGATAGCTCTGCTGGCGAAAGGTAATGTCGAAGGCTTAATTGTTTTTGCATGTGCGGGGTTTAGCTTTTACGAACGCGTTTTGATGTGTGGTTTGGCTCGGCTCTACGGTGTAAAAAGCGTTTTCTTTATGAGAGACGGTTTCTTTCAGCAATTTGTAGAGAAGAGTAAAGTCACATACTTGATCGTAAAGCTACTTCTTAGGTTACCCCACGTGATGGGCGCTCAGGGCGAAAGTTGGGTAACTGTGTTCAAGCAATTAGGGGTATCTGACGACAAAATCGTAGTTGTGAGGAATTGGCTAAGTAAAGAATTCCCAGTAAGAACGACGCCTATCAGTCTAGAAAAAGGGCAAAAGCCTAAATTTATATTTGTAGGTTGGCTCGTAGAAGATAAAGGGGTATTGGAGCTAATTGAGGCGTGTGAAAACTTATCAAGAGACTACGCCTTTGAGATGCAACTAGTAGGAGATGGCTCTTTAATGGAGCAATTAGAGGCTAGACTTGTGGGTTCAGACTTATCGCAAACTATATCTCTGTTAGGTTGGCGTTCTCCTGAACAAGTCTTGGAATTACTGAGGACATCTCATATTTTTGTTTTACCATCGAAAGCAGAAGGGTTCCCGAATGCTATGTTGGAGGCTATGGCTATTGCCTTGCCATGTATTTGTACAAACGTGGGAGCTATAGCCGATAGCTTAAAGAACGGCGTTAATGGGGCCTTGCTTGAAACAGGTTCTAGTGAAGAGATTGCATCGGCAATGAAACAGTATTTAGAAAATACTGAGTTGATTGAATGTCAATCTGCTGAAGCAATTTCGATTGTTCAAAACCAGCACAGTTTAGAAGTTAACTGTGCCAAGCTTTTTAGCCAGTTCGCATAATTTTTCATAAGCCCAGTATTTGTTATAAGGAGTTAGTTTGTGTGTGGCATTGCAGGAGGTGTGGGACGCCTTGATGAAAGCGTATTGTTGCGCATGGCTAAAAAAATGTCTCATAGAGGGCCTGATAATCTCGCTACCTACTCTGAAGGAGATGTTCACTTAGCGCACGCGCGGTTAAGCATAATTGATCTTTCTCCCACTAGCGACCAGCCTCTGTGGGATACTGAAAGACGCGCTTGTATTGTATTTAATGGTGAAATTTATAACTTCCAGGAACTCAGAAATGAACTGGTTGAACAAGGTGTTCTATTTAATTCTGATGGGGATGCAGAAGTCCTTCTTAACCTATATTTAAGCGACGGTTTGGACTTTTTCAAAAAGATTAATGGAATATTTTCATTTGCAATTTGGGACGCTCGACATCAAAAACTTGTGATTGCGAGAGATCATTTTGGTGTAAAGCCACTTTATTATGCGCAAAATAGCCAAGGCTTCTATTTTGCAAGCGAAATTAAGTCATTGCTGGAAATAGACTCTGTGGAGCGCACTTTTAATTTTAATGCGCTATACCGTACATTGATTTTTCTGTATAGCCCTGGATCAGAAACGCTTCTGAAGTCCGTTCATAAGGTTCCGCCAGGTGAGTACTTGGTAGTGGAGTTAGGTGAAATAGTAGAGCGAAAAGCTTACTGGCACTGGCCATCCTACTCTCCTGTTGAAACTTCTATTGAGGCTCATGCTGATAAAGTTCTAAATGCTTTGAGGGATTCGGTAAACGACCAGTTAGTTTCCGACGTACCCTTAGGCTCATTTTTGTCCGGGGGCTTGGATTCCAGTTTATTAGTGGCTCTTGCTGCCGAAAAAAAGCATGATGACCTGCCATGTTTTACGATTGATTCTAATGATGGTAAAGCTAACGATGGTTTCGAAGATGATTTGCCATATGCTAAGAAAGTGGCAAATCATCTCGGAGTACCGTTGGATATTTTAAAAGCCACCCCTGACATCGTTAACCAACTACCGGAAATGATTTATCACCTTGATGAATTGCAAGCTGATCCTGCTCCACTTAATGTGCTGATGATTTGTGAAAGGTCTAGACATCAAGGTGTAAAAGTCCTCCTTTCGGGGGCAGGTGGTGATGATATGTTCAGTGGTTATCGTCGACATTTGGCTATTAAATTTGAAAGATATTGGAGTTTCTTACCAAAGAGTATACGAAAACTGATTAAATCAGTCAGTTCGAGTTTGCCGAAAAATAATGCCCTTATGCGTCGTATCTCCAAAGCGTTTTCATATGCTGATCTTGATGCTAACGAACGCTTATTATCTTATTTTTTCTGGTTGGACCCTGCACGAGTCAGGGATTTATTCACTGATGAAATTAAGCTGAAGCTTTCTCCAGACCCCCTCGGTTTCATCTATGAAGAGTTGGATTGTCTTGAGTATAAAGATGCGCTTGAAAAAATGCTATTTCTAGAGCGTCGCTATTTTCTGGTAGATCATAATTTTAATTATACTGACAAAATGAGTATGGCTCGTGGCGTAGAGGTTAGGGTTCCCTTCTTAGATAAGCGGGTTGCAGAGGCGGCTTCTCAGGTACCTTCGTCCTTAAAGCAGAATGGTAAGATAGGAAAATGGATACTGAAAAAAGCTGCTGAGCAGAAATTGCCTAAAGAAATAATTTATCGATCAAAATCCGGTTTTGGCGCTCCACTGAGAGAGTGGCTAAAGGGTGATTTGTCCAACATGGTAGATGACGAATTGCGTGCTTGTAAAATTGCGCGCCGCGGAGTGTTCGATCCTCAAAAAATCAAGGAACTAATTGATCGTGATCGTTCAGGTAAAGAAGACGCCTCCTATACAATTTTCGCGTTATTGTGTTTTGAAGTATGGTGTCAAACTTTTATTGACGCTGGTGTTGACGGGTGATTGGCAAAAATTGGTGAGCTAGGTTAACTGTAATCTAGTTGTATGACTGTAAAGAACTTATTCACATTTAGTATTGGATAGTATTTTGAAACAAATCCTCCAAAATATGGGGAGCGGTGAAACGAGTATCATCGATTCGCCCGCTCCTTCAAAAAAAGCAAATCACCTTTTAATTAACACTACTTGTAGCTTAGTGTCCGTGGGTACTGAGCGCATGCTTGTTGAGTTTGGTAAAGCCAATTATTTAGACAAAGCTCGCCAGCAGCCAGATAAGGTGAAAATGGTACTGGATAAGGTTAAAACCGATGGTCTCGTCACAACCATTGATGCCGTAAAAAGCAAGCTCGAACAGCCTTTACCCTTAGGGTACTGCAACGTAGGTGTTATATATGAGGCTGGTGTAGGTTGTGAGGATTGGAGATCAGGCGATCGTGTTGTTTCTAACGGCCCGCATGCAGATGTGGTAAATGTGGGTAAGAACCTTTGTGCGAGAATTCCTGATAACGTTAGCGATGAAGAGGCTTCTTTTACTGTCATCGGCTCAATCGGCCTGCAGGGCATTCGTTTGGCTAAACCGACACTTGGCGAAGCGTTTGTGGTTACAGGTGTTGGCCTCATTGGTCTAATGGCTGTTCAGTTACTGGTAGCCAATGGTTGTCGGGTTTTAGCCATTGATTACGATCAGAGTAAGCTTGAACTAGCGAAGCAGTTTGGCGCGAATATTTGTAACCCCGGGCTTGGTGAAGACCCTGTAAGCGCAGGGATGGCCTTTAGCAAGGGGCGTGGCGTGGATGGTGTGATTATTACTGCCTCTACTCCTTCAAATGACCCTGTCTCCAATGCAGCCAATATGTCGCGCAAACGTGGCCGTATAGTTTTAGTTGGCGTGGTTGGTCTTGAGCTGAATCGCGCAGAGTTTTATGAGAAAGAACTTAGCTTTCAGGTGTCTTGTTCTTATGGTCCAGGGCGATATGACCCAGTCTATGAGGCGCAAGGGCAAGATTACCCTTTAGGCTTCGTGCGTTGGACGGAGCAACGTAACTTTGAAGCCATTCTCGATATGATGGCGGCAGGTAAACTTAATCTCGAGCCGTTGATTAGCCATCGCTTTGATTTTGATGCAGCAACGCAAGCGTATGATGTACTAACTTCGGATAAATCTGCACTGGGTATTTTGTTGGAATATTCCAGTTCTTCAGCGAGCCGGCATTTTGCCAATGTCAAACTGAAAGAGGTTTGTAAGCCCTCTGAGTATGGTCTTTCTGACAGTACAGATGCTTCTTCAAAAAGTGAGGGTGTTCAGCCGCAGGTTGCGTTTATTGGAGCGGGTAACTATGCATCGCGTATGTTGGTCCCGGCCTTCACGAAAGCTGATGCCGAGCTTGTAACAATCGCTTCCTCAGGCGGCGTGAGTGGCGTTGTACATGGTAAAAAGCATGGCTTTGCAGAAGCAACTACCGATACCAAGGGCTTAATTGAAAGTCCAGATAACAATACGGTTGTCATTGTTACTCAGCATAATACGCATGCTGCGTTTGTAGCTAAATTATTGGCGGCGGGCAAGCATGTGTTTGTGGAAAAGCCTCTGGCAATTACGCGCGAGCAGCTCGAAGAAGTAAAAGGCGCTTATCAAGCTGCTTCTGAAAAGACACAACCACCAAAGCTAATGCTTGGTTTTAATCGCCGCTTCTCACCGCATGTACAAAAAATAAAGGCGCTTTTGGAGCCAGTAAAAGAGCCGAAAACGTTTTTGATGACTATGAATGCCGGGGCGATACCCTCTGACCACTGGACGCAAGATGCTGCTGTGGGTGGAGGCCGAATTATTGGTGAAGCATGCCATTTTATTGATTTGATGCGTTTTCTGTGCGGAGCAAAGGTTAAATCTGTACATGCTCAGTGTATGGGGGCTGTTGACGGAGTAGATGTTACTGAGGACAAAGCGGTTATTAATCTAGCTTTTGAAGATGGTTCTTTCGGTACCATTCACTACCTTGCAAATGGCCACTCTTCTTTTCCAAAGGAACGGGTTGAGGTATTCACTGCAGGGCGAGTTTTGCAGCTTGATAACTTTAGAAAGTTAAAAGGCTTTGGCTGGCCAGGCTTTAAAAAACTCAACACTTGGAAGCAAGATAAAGGGCAAGAGGCTTGTGTTAAAGCATTTCTTGATTCAATCAAGAGCGGGGCGGCTTCACCTATCTCTTACGATGAGATTATTGATGTGGCTGAAGTGTCGCTCGAGGCGGTAGAGCAAATTAGAGCTTGCGAGTGAGTTCGAGGATTAGCTTGTTTTCTCAGAAGTTAAAAGCAGTAAAAGCTTTGGGCTTAGTGGGCGTAGCGCGCGCGGTGGTCTATCGTGTGAGTCTGTTGTCTGGTCTGAACCCGGTAAAGCGCCTTAATCATTCTATACCTGAAGCGCCATTTTTCAAGCCTTCAAGCACAAGCGCCGATAAAGTAGCGACGCTGCATGGTAATACTCAGTGGGATGTAAAGGGACCGGGAAGTGCCAAAAGTGTTAGTGCTTTGTGTTACTTCGGTTCTTGCACCGTTCCTTATAACTCTACAAACCCACCCAACTGGTTCTATGATCCTTTTAGTAAAACTGTCTTCGAACACACCGCTAAGCCTTGGTGGTTGATTCCGGACTTTGTAGAACCAGGTCGAGATATTAAGAGCACCTGGGAGCTTTCTCGTTTTGACTGGGTAATTCCCCTCTCGCAACGCGCAGCTCGTGAAGAAGGCGGTGCTTTAGAGCAACTCAATATTTGGCTGAAAGACTGGGTGAAACAAAATTCTCCCTATCTGGGCCCGAATTGGAAGTGTGGCCAAGAAGCTTCAATTCGTGTGATGCATTTGATATTCGCTGCTCTGATTCTGCAGCAGCAAAAGTCCGCTTTACCATCGTTGAGTTCTCTTGTTGAAATGCATTTAAAGCGCATACGTCCAACTCTGATGTATGCGCTTGCGCAAGACAACAATCACGGAACCTCAGAGGCAGCAGCTTTATGGTTAGGCGGGAGCTTCCTTGAGTTGAATGCTGAAACTCGAAAAGAGCAGGGGAAAAAGTATCAGAAAATAGGTGCCCATTTTCTTAATGAACGAGTAAACGCATTGATCATGGATGATGGTAGTTTCAGCCAATATTCTGTGACGTACCACCGCCTGATGCTGGAAACCATGAGCTTATGTGAGGTTTGGGCCCGAAGTTTGGGAATACAAGTATTCTCAGAAAAAAGCCAAAAACGACTCGCGCTCGCAACGCGCTGGTTAGAAGCGATGGTAGTGAGTGAAACGGGAGAGGCAGAGCAAAAGGGAGAACGTGAAGGTAAGAGTGATGTTCCGAACCTTGGGGCGAATGACGGGGCGCATCTTCTGCCGTTAACGGATGCAGGTTATCGGGATTTTCGGCCGGCAGTGAATTTGGCATCGTTTTTATTTTATTTGAGAGTGCCATATCAGAACCGATCTGCATTGGAGCATTTAAGGTGGCTTGGCTTTGGTGTCAGCGAGATCGGCTCATGCGTGACTAATACAGAAGCCGAAAAAAGCGATTTATCAGAACTTACTCATTTTACTGATGGCGGTTTTGTAAAGATGAAGCTTGAGGGTTTAAGTGTTTTCTTCCGTTATCCGCGTTTTCGGTTTCGCCCCAGTCAATGTGATGCCTTGCATATCGATGTCTGGCGAGGCTTGGACAATGTTCTTCGTGATGCTGGCTCATACTCTTACAATGCTCAGGCAGCCGAATTGAATTACTTTAATGGCCCCGCAGGACATAACACCATTGAGTTTGACCAGCGTGCAGCAATGCCTAAGCTAAGTCGTTTTTTATACGGGGAGTGGCTCAAGCCTCAAGGTGTTTGTGTAGAAGAGGCTACCGATGCTATGTGCTTTGAAGCAGGTTATACCGACTATGAAGGCGTGAGTCATCACCGTAGCCTTCATTTGAGTGGGAAGGTACTCACCGTTACTGATACTTGCTCGGGCTTTACGCATAGTGCCGTGCTGCGTTGGCGTTTGATAAACGCAGACTGGCAGGTTAACGATAGTTCAATTGCATCAGAGTTTACCTCGATTACTATTAGTTCGAGTGAAGAGCCAGTTCGGCGTGAGATTGTTAACGGATATGAATCGCGCTATTACATGCAGAAAGCTGAACTGCCCGTTCTTGAGCTTGAGTTTGCCGCACAACCAGATTCGGTATTAACAATCACAACAGAGATCAACATTCGCTAATGCACGTACTTTACTTCCACCAACATTTTTCAACACCTAAAGGCGCCGCAGGAATCCGCTCTTACCAGATGGCGCGACGTTTAGTACGTGATGGCCATAAGGTTACGATAGTTTGCGGAAGTTATAGTGGTGGCCAAACGGGTTTGGATAGCAACTTTGTCAAAGGGCGTCGTGTCGGTGAAGTAGATGGAATCAATATTATCGAGTTTAATCTTGCTTACTCTAATGCTGACGGGTTTGTGAAACGGGCAATGACCTTTTTGTTGTTTGCGATGAAGAGTATCGGTATTGCTCTGCGTTTGAATTACGACGTTGTTTTTGCGACGACGACACCGCTCACTGCCGGTATCCCAGGAATTTTTGCTCGCTGGTTGCGTCGCAAAACCTTTGTCTTTGAAGTGCGTGACCTATGGCCTGAACTTCCGCGTGAAATGGGGGTGATCAAAAACCCGTTTGTGTTGTCTTTGATGTATCTTCTTGAATGGGCTTCCTACCGATCGGCAAATCGCTGCATAGGGCTTTCTCCTGGAATCGTTGAAGGTATTACTAGGAGAGGTGTAGCGGCCGATAATGTTTGTTTAGTTCCTAATGGTTGTGACCTCGATATTTTCAACGTGGAGCTTGATGCGTGGCGTCCAGAGGATGTTGATAGTACCGACCTTATGGCTGTTTTTACCGGCACCCATGGTCAGGCCAATGGCTTGGATGCGGTGATTGACGCAGCCCTAGAACTCGAAACCCGAAAAGAGACGGGGGTTAAGATTGTGTTGATCGGTCAAGGCCAAATGAAGCCTAAGCTTCAAGAGCGCGTTAAAGAGCTCGGATTAGGCAATGTTGTATTCCATGCGCCCGTCGATAAGCAGCGTTTAGCGGGTTTGATGCTCAGTGCTGATATTGGTATGCAGTTGCTGGCAAACGTAAAAGCGTTTTATTTTGGTACTTCGCCTAACAAGTTTTTTGATTATTTAGCTGCAGGTCTACCAGTGTTAAATAACTATCCGGGCTGGGTTGCAGAACTTGTTACTGAGAACGAGTGCGGATTTGCCGTTCCCCCTGATGATCCGGAAGCGTTTGCTTCGTCATTGATCAATGTACGGGATAATCGAGAGCAGCTTAAGCAGATGGGGATGAATGCACGTAAGCTCGCCGTAGAGCGTTTCGCCCGTGAGGACTTGGCCGATGAATGGCTACGTTGGGTACTATACGCAGAAAAGTCACTTCAGAATAATACTGGCGCATATACCTTGGGCAATAACGTATGAAGCGTCTGCTTGATGTGCTGCTTTCTGCTACGGCATTGTTGGTGTTGTCGCCAGTAATAGTGCTAACAGCTATATTGGTGGGGCTAGGTTTGGGCCAGCCAGTGTTCTTTCGTCAACCCCGTCCTGGTTTAAATGGTAAACCCTTTGAGATGATTAAATTTCGAACCATGCGTGATGCGTTAGATAATCATGGAAATCAACTACCAGATTCAGAGCGCTTAACTAAGCTAGGCAAGTTTTTGCGTTCGAGCAGTCTGGATGAATTGCCAGAGCTCTGGAATGTATTGAAAGGCGATATGAGTTTAGTCGGCCCGCGTCCATTATTAATGGAATACCTTCCTCTTTATAGCGATGAACAGAAACGTCGGCATGAAGTGCGCCCTGGCGTAACAGGTTGGGCGCAAGTGAATGGCCGTAATGCGATTTCTTGGGACGAAAAGTTCAAACTTGATGTTTGGTATGTTGATAACCAAACCTTCTGGCTCGATGTAAAAATCCTGTTTTTGACGGTTTTTAAAGTGTTTAAGCGCGATGGGGTCTCGCAAGAGGGTGAGGCGACGATGGAGCGATTTAAGGGTTCTAACTCATGAGCCGTTTGGTCGTTGTCGGTGCCGGTGGGCATGGGAAAGTATGCGCTGATGTCGCTACGCTCATTGGTAATTGGGATGAGGTCGTTTTCGTAGATCAGAAGTACCCCGAGATTAAAAGCTGTGGGCGATGGCCAGTCGTTGCTTCTAGTTTAGAAAGTTTAGGGGATTGTGAGTTTTCCTTTTTCGTTGCGATCGGAGACAATCACGTACGTGCAAAGGTTTATGCTGAATGCACTGAATTAGGTTGTTCGCCTGTTACGCTTATTCACCCAAATGCGGTTATCGCAAGCGATACCCAGATTGGGGCCGGAACAGTCGTGTGCGCGGGTGTTGCGATTAATATCGGAGTTAAGGTTGGCGACTGCTGTATTGTAAATACTGGATCGACTATTGATCATGATTGCTTACTTGGTAAGGCCGTACACATATCCCCGGGTGCGCATTTAGCAGGTGAAGTAACAGTAGGTGATTATTCCTGGATTGGCACTGGTGCTGCAACCAAGCAGGTTTTACGTATAGGTAGTGATGTAATGATTGGTGTAGGTGCCGCAGTAGTGAGCGATTGCATAGAGCCGGGTATATATGCAGGTGTACCTGCTAAACGATTAAGTAGAAGAGATCCCTTTTGAGTTTTCAAACATTCCCTCCCTGGCCTGCCTTCACACAAGAAGAAGCAGATAAAGTCTCCGAAGTTCTATTATCCAATAGAGTGAATTACTGGACGGGTACTGAAGGCCGCAAATTTGAAAAAGAGTTCGCGAAGTTTGCTGATTGTGAATATTCGATTGCAGTTGCCAATGGCACGGTAGCTTTGGATCTCGCGCTTAAAGCATTAGGCATAGGTGAGGGCGATGAAGTGGTTGTCACGCCTCGTACCTTTTTTGCTTCGGTGAGCGCTATTATTAATTCCGGTGCAATGCCTGTGTTTGCGGATGTGGATCGAGATTCGCAAAACATCGCCCCCGAGACTGTTCGAAAAGTATTAACCTCGAAAACCAAAGCCATTGTTTGTGTGCATTTAGCCGGCTGGCCATGTGATATGGACGGCTTTAAGCTCTTGGCCGAAGAGTATAATCTAAAAATTATCGAAGACTGTGCCCAAGCACATGGTGCCAAGTACACAGGTACAGATGGTGTGACTCGTTCAGTAGGCTCGATTGGGCATATTGGTGCATGGTCGTTTTGTCAGGACAAGATCATGACCACTGGTGGTGAAGGCGGCATGGTTACGACCAATGACAAATCCCTTTGGGAAAAGATGTGGTCATTCAAAGATCACGGTAAGAGTTATGATGCGGTCTATCACCGCGAGCATGCTCCGGGCTTTCGCTGGTTGCATGAATCTTTCGGTACCAACTGGCGCTTAACCGAGATGCAATCAGCGATTGGGCGAATTCAATTAACACGTATACCTGATTGGACATTGGGTCGCACGCGCAATGCGAATGCAATTGCAGATGTCTGCCGAAAATTTGATTTCCTGCGTGTACCTGAGATTCCAGCCAACATCGTTCACGCTCA
>NZ_LWGF01001165.1:0-923 GCF_001635355.1 Oleiphilus sp. HI0125 | reverse complement strand
CTCGTTGGCTAGATTACCCATCGAGTGGATTTGAATTTCATCAACACTACTTTCGAGAAACACAGACTTGCGGTCCAACAACTCAGCATCAAACACCAAGTAGCCACGCTCTTTCGCAATTTCAGCACAGCGCTTCAATGCAAATTGTTCTATCTGCTCCCATGAAACGCTCGCAGCCTCGGTGTATTCAACGTAATAGCTCATTTTATCGATTTGCAGATCTCTAAAACCTGCAGGACCACCATCAGCAGCTTGATAAGTCGTAACACATGCGCTTAGTAGAGAAGCAATCACAATCAGTAATCCGGCACGAAAACTTAGTAGCGTTTTAAACACATATCACTCCTTTCAAATTTGAGCGTCGATTACACCAGTGTTCGATCCGTCATTCAATGACATTATTACTCTGCCAAAACGAAATTGCTGCACGCAGCACATCCTCTGGCGCTTCGTTCTGAGGGTAATGCCCGATACCACTCAATTTGATCACATCTGGATTTGGCACAAGTTCCTCAAAACGTGCCGCCATATGCAGGCCAGAAATAGGATCCTCAACGCCATTGATAAAGCGTAGTGGAATTGCACTATTGACTACACTGCCAACCCAGCGCTCTCGGTGAAGCGCACGCTCATCCATATACCCCACTAGCTTAACCATGCAATGGCGACCGTTCTCACGCGCTAACAAGTTGAAATGTTCTTGCAATAAATCTCTAGGCAATTTCACCGCGCAGATCGTGTTAAAGCTACTGACAAAACTTCTAAGGCTCGCCATACGAGCGAAAAACTTCCCAAACGGACTACGCAGCAATTTTTGCGTTAATAAAGGGCGATGTACTTCTGGAAATAATCCGCCATTCAAGAATACACAAGACAATTTCTTGGCATCTGGATTCTCTTGATTGCGAGCCAAAAGTTCCTGC
>NZ_LWGF01001164.1:0-1860 GCF_001635355.1 Oleiphilus sp. HI0125 | reverse complement strand
TATTACTCGCGGCGCAAAACTTTAACTCTATGCGGTCGGCTATTCAGAAGAAGATGGCAGATCTAGCAAAACTTAATAAAATCGGCGGTACCTTAGCCGGTGCGCAGAGCCAAAACACTGCATTGGAAGAAGTACTTCAGAGTATGCATGAAAAGATGGGCGTGAGTGCAGGTTCGGTTTATTTAACTAACGAAAAGCAAGAGCTAGTCGTTAAGGCGCATTTCCCACCGAAAGCTATTTCAGCCGATGTTGAGCCTACAAGCTTTGAGCTTGGTGAAGGTATTATTGGTAAGGCTGCAAAATCTAAGCAAATTATCTTTGTTCCTAATACTGAGAAAGACAAGTCTTATGTTCAGGGTGAGCAAGAAGTAGCACCTAAAGCACTTTTATGTGTTCCGCTTATAGATAAAGACATGCTAGTTGGTGTGATCAATTTATCTGGAGACGTAAAGCAGGTGAGTTTTGCCGATAGTGATTATGAGTACGTGTCCTCTGTTGCTCAGTCACTTGTTACAACAATTAAAAACATTCGTATGCGTGAAGTGATCGAAGAGCATAATCGTACTCTTGAAGCGAAAGTTGAGGAACGTACGGCTGCGCTACATCAAAAGAACCAAGACATCGCAAATATGATGGCAAACATGCACCAAGGCCTATTTACAGTGACCGAAGGTGGTGTGGTGCACAAAGAGTATGCGGCGTATCTGGAGCAGATTTTTGAAACAGATCGTATCGCTGGACGAAATGTAAATGATCTTCTTTTCGCGAATACAACACTAGGCTCTGATGCGCGAGATCAGAACATTACTGCAGTTGATGCGATTGTTGGTGAAGACGAAATGATGTTTGAGTTCAACTCACATTGTCTTGTGAATGAGATGACCATTGGTTTCGATGATGGTCGTGAAAAAGTTCTCGAGTTGGACTGGGATCCAATCGTGAATGATGATGTGATCGAGCGTCTGATGATTACTGTGCGCGACGTAACTGAAATCCGTGCCCTAGAGCTAGCGGCGCAAGGTCAGAAGCGTGAGTTGGAATTAATTGGTGAAGTGCTTGCGATCGATGCAGCGAAATTTGCTGAATTCCTCCGTAGTTCTAAGCAGTTCATGGCGGCATGTCAGCAGGCTATTAAGAACAACGCTGGAAAATCTGCGGATGTTATTGCCGAGCTATTCAGAAATATGCACACCGTTAAGGGTAATGCGCGTACGTATGGTTTGAGTTATTTGACTGACGTAGTGCATGAAGTTGAATCTACTTATGATGCTTTACGTAATGATGATTCGCGTGAGTGGAAGCAGAATGAATTACTCGAAGAGTTGCGTGAAGCGCAAGAGATTCTTGCTGAGTACGACACGATTTATCATGACAAGCTAGGTCGTGATGGTGTTGCAGCACAAGGTGTAAATCTAGACTCAGAACGCGTAGCTTCGTGGTTAGATAGCATTAAGCGTCTTACTGAAAAATCGATGGACAACGATGTACAAGAAGTTGTTTCAGAAGCCTATAGCATGTTGCTTTCTATCGAATCTAAAACCTTGTCTGAGGTGATCTCTGAGCCTTTAAGTTCGCTCGCGTCAATGGCTGAGCAGCTTGATAAGCCCGCACCAGAAGTTCGTGTAAACGATGCAGAGTTGTTTATTGATGGCCGCGTTCACAGCATGATGAATAATATCTTTATGCATGTGTTGCGTAATGCAATGGATCACGGCATTGAAGGTGCGACAGAGCGTGCAGAGAAGGGTAAGAACGAAAACGGTCTTATCTCGATTAATACGCAAGTGAATAAACAGAACGCCGAATTCATTGTTTCAGACGATGGTCGAGGTATCGCGATTGCGAAAATTCGTTCATTAG
>NZ_LWGF01001163.1:0-896 GCF_001635355.1 Oleiphilus sp. HI0125 | reverse complement strand
GAGAAAAATGGATCGTTATATAAGCGCTTTAATAAGCTTGTAATCACTTCTCCAGAGCTAGCCCATGTGCCGTTCTCATCATAATTTTTGTCTTTGTGAAATTCTATCCAGCGATCAAGCAAAGTGTTTGCGGGCCCTATATCGTATCCATAGCTGTTATGAATGTGCCCCTGTGGGATCACGCTAATGTTGCTAATTCCGCCTAGGTTGATAATGAAATGGTGTGCGTCTTCGCTTGAAAATATAGCCTCATGAAATGCGGGGACCAGCGGTGCGCCTTGGCCGCCGCAAACCATGTCTGCCATTCTGAAGTCATTGATCGTCATAATGCCTGAGTGTTCCGCGATGGCATGTCCATTACCAATTTGGATGGAGAAGGGCGTTGGACCTTCTGGGCGATGGCGGATGGTTTGTCCGTGGCTTCCTATAGCCGTAACGCTTTGCGGATTGATGTTTAGGCGAGTTAGGAAGTCGTTCGTGCTTTTACCAATGAACTTCCCCAGTTCGTGATCTACTCGACCAAAACGCTCTAGCTCTTCATCAGAGTTTGAATCACAGAGTTGGGATAAGGCGTGTCCCAATTGCTCCGGAAGTTTTATGCAATCAGTTTGAACTGTATGGATCTTATTGCCCTCGAATTTAACGAGGGCAATATCAAGGCCGTCTATGCTAGTGCCTGAAATGCAGCCTATATAGAGTTGTTGGCTGGTGGTCACAAGGCTACTGATCATTCAGCGCTAGCTGAAAGTTTTCACGCAGGGTGTCTAGTTGCGCTAAGAGAGGCTTTGTTTGAAGCGAGAAGAGCTCAACTTCACTGTTAGGTACTGGTTTTGCGTGTGGTAGCTTCACTCGAACAGGGTTCTTGTGTACGCCATTCACGCGAAACTCATAGTGAA
>NZ_LWGF01001162.1:0-868 GCF_001635355.1 Oleiphilus sp. HI0125 | reverse complement strand
GAAAGGCTCGCATTGTGAATTAAATGGCGTGGTCGTCACGAAGGAAAAACAACACTACGACAACCACACCGAAATTGAGCACATTGCGTCAAACTGCACCAGCGAAGAAAACTATCGTTGTATTGCAGATGACAATTCACACATTGTGTTTAATGGACGTATATATATTCACAAAGACGCCCAAAAAACACTGGGCGAAATGAACAATCGCAACTTGTTGTTATCGAACTCTGCAGAAATCGATACGAAACCAGAGTTAGAAATCTACGCTGACGATGTTAAATGTGCACACGGCGCAACCATCGGCCAACTAGATGAAAAAGAAGTGTACTACCTAAAAACTCGCGGTCTGAGTGATGAGCAAGCGCGTCAAATGTTGACGCTCGGATTTGTTCTTGAATTGGTACGCGCAGTTCCGATTGCTTCGCTTGCTGAACAGTGGGAGCAAACTTTATCAGAACTTCTTAGCTTTAAAGATTAGGCGGGAAAACGAATTAAATGAGCGCAATGACGGCACAAGAGATACAAGAGATCGCGTTAAAGGCACGCGCAGACTTCCCTATTCTCAACCAAGATGTAAACGGTAAGCCACTGGTATACCTCGATAGCGCAGCTAGCTCTCAAAAACCGCAGCAAGTGATCGACGCAATGACAGCGTATTATCATTCAGATAATGCAAATGTGCATCGCGGCGCGCATACCCTAGGCGATCGTGCAACAGCAGCTTTTGAAGGTGCTCGAGATAAAGTTAAGTCGTATTTGAACGCCCCAGCTCGCGAACAGATTATTTGGACCAAAGGTACGACTGAGGCCATGAATCTGGTCGCGCATGGTCTAACACCCCAAATCGAAGCGGGTGACGAAATCA
>NZ_LWGF01001161.1:0-840 GCF_001635355.1 Oleiphilus sp. HI0125 | reverse complement strand
GTTTGTTTAAGGCTTCATCCACCCATCCCAAACGCTGCACATCTTGAGGATTTACACCAACGCCAACACCAAAACCTGTCTTGCTAACCCAGATGTGCGAAGCTTCTTGGTAAGACTCTAGGTTGAAGCCCTCAAGCACAGGATTCTCTGGCGACAAAACACATGAAAAGCTATCGTTCCATAAGGTTTTAGAATGGAAGGACTGAGGAAGCGTATCAAAACGGTTGATTGCCATATCAACACGGCCCTGCTCAACATCCTCGAAACTAACATCACTTGGAGTAAGAACATCTAAGGTCACTAGCGGCGCCAGCTTACGGACTTCGCTAAGTACATCCGGGATCAAAGTAGATTCAGCGTAGTCACTCGCCATGATTCTAAATACACGCTCAGTTTCCAAATCAAAACTACGTTCTGGCTGTACGACGCGCTCGACTTTAGAGAGAATTTCACGCACTTGCGGTTTAAGAGATAGTGCGAGTTCAGTGGGAGCCATGCCATCACTTGTTCGAACAAGCAAAGGGTCGTTAAACAAATTTCGAAGACGTTTTAGACCATTACTCATCGCTGGCTGCGTAATACCTAAGTGGTTAGCTGCTTTTGTAACGTTTTGTTCGCGTAGTAGAACATCCAAGTGAACCAATAAGTTCAGATCAATACGAGCAATATCCATAATAAACCTTTGAAATGATATTCGCGCGAAGTATACCTTTTCAGAAAAAAATAGATAGAGTAAATGGCAGTTTTTTTATGGAAACTCAAAGATTTCGAGCAAATACCCGCTTATTGCTTAGTACGCGCAATAAAAAAGGCCGAACTTTAAAAGATCGACCTCCTTCA
>NZ_LWGF01001160.1:0-2325 GCF_001635355.1 Oleiphilus sp. HI0125 | reverse complement strand
AGACAATTTACTCTGATAAGCAAACTCGTAATGAGTGAATCAATCAGCAACTATGCTGCATTCGAATCGGTTTGATCTGTAACGACCTTCTCAGAAGACTCTTCTTTTTTCTTATGCTTATCGACAGACTCAACTTTTTTCTGTTTTTCATATAAGAAGGTAAGTACTTCATGACGATAGTGGTTGTACTCAGGATTATCTGCCAACGCCAAACGATCACGAGGTCGATCTAGTTTCACATCTAAGATCTCGCCAATCGTTGCCGCTGGTCCGTTAGTCATCATCACAATGCGATCAGACAATAGAACAGCTTCGTCAACATCGTGCGTGATCATAATGACGGTGTTACCAAGCTCGGCATGAATCTCCATAAGAGAATCCTGTAAGTGAGCCCGTGTTAACGCATCGAGTGCACCGAAAGGTTCATCCATGAGCAATACTTTTGGCTCCATCGCCAAAGCGCGAGCGATACCAACACGTTGCTTCATACCACCGGAAATTTCAGAAGGTAATTTATCCAAGGCATGGGTCATGTGCACTAATTCAAGATTATGATGCACCCAGTCTTTCATCTCAGCCTTACTGCGGCCGTTACTTGTTTGTTTCACCGCTAGCTCAACATTTTTGTAAACGCTCAACCAAGGTAATAAAGAGTGGTTTTGGAATACAACTGCACGCTCTGGGCCTGGCTCATTCACTTCTTTGCCATCCAAAATAGCGCCGCCAGTTGTCGCTTGATGCAGGCCTGCAACAATGTTCAGTACCGTTGATTTACCACAACCTGAGTGACCAATAAGAGACACAAACTCGCCTTTCTCAATCTTTAAGTTTACGTCTTGTAAGGCTGTAAATGGCCCTTTAGGTGTAGGGAAATCAATACCAACGCCTGATAATTCTAAATGTCCTGTACTCATCTTAAATCCTCCTGCGCTTAACGTAATGTTGCGCTCTTATCCCAGCTCACTTGCTTTTGGATAACTAACATCAAACGGTCTAATAAAAATCCGATAATACCGATTGCCAACACTGCTACCATGATACGTGCGAGTGACGCTGAACTACCGTTCTGGAACTCGTCCCAAACAAACTTACCTAAGCCTGGGTTTTGAGCGAGCATCTCTGCAGCAATCAGTACCATCCAACCAATACCTAATGACAAACGAAGGCCCGTAAAAATCATTGGAATCGATGACGGCATAACAATTTTTATAACGTGATTGATTGGGTTCAAACGCAGAACCTTACTCACATTTATAAGATCTTTATCAATACTAGAAACACCCACTGCGGTATTGATCAGCGTTGGCCATAGGCAGCACAACGATACCGTGACAGCTGAAGTGATAAAGGATTTCGAAAACATTGGGTCGTTTGATACATACACAGCACTCACGACCATTGTTACCAATGGCAACCACGCAAGCGGTGACACCGGTTTAAATAACTGAATTAAAGGGTTAATCGCAGCATATGCCGATTTACTCAAACCACATAAAATCCCTAATGGCACGGCGATAATTGATGCGATAAAGAATCCGGTTGCAACCGTACCTAAGCTCGTCCAAATTTGCTGGAAGAACGTTGGTGCGCCTGTATAAGGGCGGATTTTAGGCACGTAGTCTGGATCTTTTGCCATACGCGCTTCATTGCGTTGTTCTTGTCGCTCATAAAAGGCTTCTGCCTTAGCAACCTCTGCCTGATGTTCATTCAATAGATTCTTTGATTGTTCCCATACTTGAACAGGGCCTGGGAATTGGCCTAGCGAGGTATCGATGTTTTGTGCTGCAGCGTTCCACAGACCTAAAAAACATACTAACCCAAGCAAGGGTAATGCGAGTGCAGTCGAGAGCTGCTTCAATTTTTCACCTACTTGGCTTAATCCACCAGTAGTAGGCATCACCGCTTGTTTAAACATATCTTTCTCCTTTATGCCTATAAAACTTGCCGAGTGCGAGGACTATGCACTCAGCAAATTAGGCTATGTGCTAACTTCGTTACGGCTTAAATTAAGTCTTTGCCTTTCAAACCTATTGGGAACTTCTGCAAGTACTCATTTGGTTTTGAACCATCGTAAACGTGGTCGTCAATGAAGTGTGTTTGAGGTGGCTTAAAGCCAGTTTCTGAATCGAATTCAGGGAAATCAGAAGCTTTCGCTTTACCTTCTTCGATCAATGCTTTCGCTGCTGTCGCGTAGATATCTGGACGATATACTTTCTTAGCCGTTTCCATGTACCAATCATCTGACTTATGCTCAGAGATCTGCCCCCAACGACGCATCTGTGTTAGATACCAAATTGCATCACTGTAGTAAGGATAAGTCGCGTT
>NZ_LWGF01001159.1:0-1460 GCF_001635355.1 Oleiphilus sp. HI0125 | reverse complement strand
CTGAGACCAAAGAATCTGAGGCTTCTATATCATCAAATTCGGACATGATTACTGATGACGAGTTTGAAAAATTACTTGATGATTTGCATGGCCAAGGTAAAGGGCCTGCAAATGAAGCGCCTCAAGCGAATAAGTCTCAGACAACGCCGCCTCCGAGTCCGTCTTCTGTTTCAACACCGGAAAATAAGGAAGTTAGTCAGTCAGCCCCTACTGCTAAGACAAGCCCTGTTGCGAAACCCAAAGTAGCAAGCAGTCCTTCTGCCAGTAAGCCTGCGGCAAAACCCAAGGCTAATGCGCGGGCAGATGGCTTGACGACCGAGACGACCGTTCGTGTTGATACGAAGCGACTCGACGAAATTATGAATATGGTTGGCGAGCTGGTATTGGTCCGTAATCGTTTAAAACGTTTAGGGGATGACAGTACTGACGAAGCCTTGCAGAAGGCGGTGTCGAATCTTGACGTTGTAACGGGGGACTTACAGTCCGCCGTTATGAAAACGCGAATGCAGCCAATTAAGAAAGTTTTTGGACGTTTTCCTCGTGTTGTACGTGACCTAGCTAGAAACCTAAGAAAAGAAGTAAACCTTGTTTTACAAGGTGAAGAAACTGATTTAGATAAGAACTTAGTTGAGGCTCTCTCAGATCCTCTCGTTCACTTGGTTCGAAATGCGGTTGATCATGGCATCGAAATGCCTGATGTGCGTGAAGCAAACGGTAAGCCTCGTGTTGGTGAAGTGTTGTTGTCGGCCGAACAAGAAGGTGACCATATTCTGCTATCCATCCGTGATGACGGCGCAGGTATGGATCCCGAAGTATTACGAAGAAAGGCGGTTGAAAAGGGTGTCTATGATCAGGACGCCGCAGATCGCTTGAGTGACAACGAGTGTTACAACCTGATTTTTGCACCTGGTTTCTCAACGAAAGAAGAGATCTCTGATGTGTCAGGCCGCGGTGTCGGTATGGATGTCGTGAAGACAAAGATCACGCAGCTCAACGGCAGCGTTAATATTGATTCAGAGCTTGGTAAAGGTAGCTGTTTAACGATCAAAGTGCCGTTGACCCTAGCTATCATGCCGACATTGATGGTGAAGCTAGAGCAACAGTCTTTCGCATTCCCTCTCGTAAGCGTTGTCGAAATTTTCCACTTAGATTTAACGAAGACAAATGTTGTCGATGGTCAAGAATGTATTGTTGTCCGAGACAATGTTTACCCATTGTTTTATATCAAGCAATGGCTCGTTAAAAATGGTGGTGCCACAGATCCAGAATTCGCACACGTTGTGATTGTTGCAGTGGGTACTCAAAAGGTTGGGTTTATCGTTGATCAATTAGTTGGGCAGGAAGAGGTCGTAATTAAACCGCTAGGTGGCATGTTGCATGGCACGCCAGGTATGGCGGGCGCAACCATAACAGGTGATGGCCGTATTGCCCTCATTCTAGATATTCCAAGTTTATTAACG
>NZ_LWGF01001158.1:0-836 GCF_001635355.1 Oleiphilus sp. HI0125 | reverse complement strand
CAAACTCTACCGCTCAATGCTTCTGTTTCAGCGTTGTGTGACACCCATATAGAGCGACCTGTTTGCGAGTCCCCACTATCGTCGTTGTAGCGAAAATTTGGATCGAATAAAAATGCTCCGAAGACTTCTGAACTGCTAACACCAAAGCTCTGATTGACGATATTGACGCGAGATAAATCAAAATCGATATATTGATATCGATTTGTAGCAAATGAGCAGTTAGCGCCATTCTTGAGCGCTACATATACGGCTGTATCATCAATCGTTTTAAGGTAGTAATCACTATTTGAGTCAAATACAGAGAATGCAGGGCGTTTGGCAGCGAATACGCCGCACACGTCATCGATAAATTCTTTAAGGTCGTATGAACGACGGTTTGCTGTTTTCGAATAATTAAGCAACTTAATCATTTTTCCGTCAACGTAGGCTGCGAATTCGTAGCCAGGAGCATCTTCGTCAGTATCGAGCACCACGATGGAGTTTGATTCTGCATTGAATGTGGCTAGTTCGTTGATGCGACCACTTTCGGGATTGAATTGGAATGCTTTACCGACATCTTGACCTGATTCATTTTCTGTACTGAAAAATACATTGATGCTCTGCACTTCGTCTTCCTCGCTAGCGACGGGTGGAGTTTCACTACACGCATTCAGTGTGAGAAAGGCAACTAAACAAATGATCAGATGAGTGCTTCGCAGTACGCTAAAACTCATGGGCACAACATTCCTTTGAGAAAAGTAATTTAACCAAGCTATTATATAGAGCTAGGATTTTGAAGCGAAATCAAAGGCAAACGATTGGGATAAGGGTCACACAAGTAACGTGGTCTTAGCCCA
>NZ_LWGF01001157.1:0-1029 GCF_001635355.1 Oleiphilus sp. HI0125 | reverse complement strand
ACGACGAGACATCTAAGAGATTCAGAGCGTTATTCAAGAAACCGATAATTAGGGCACCAATCAGAGTCCCTATAATTCGGCCCTTGCCTCCCATTAAGCTAGTTCCACCGAGTACCACTGCGGCAATAGCATCTAACTCATAACCCATACCAGCTGTCGGTTGCGCAGAAGATAGCCGCGAGGTAACAATGATGCCGGCAAGTGCTGCGAGAAAACCACAGATCGCATATACACCGATTTTAATTCGATCAATATTGATACCAGATAATCTTGTTGCCGCCTCGTTGCCGCCAAGGGCATAAACGTAACGGCCGAAACGCGTGTGGTTGAGTACATACCAACCTGCACCAAAAACGACGACCATAATCCAAACAGGAACAGGAATACCAAACGCATAGCCTGTACCGAACCAAGCAAAACTATCGGCAGTATCAGTAAAGCCAGTTGAAATGGGTCGACCGTCGGTATAAACCAAGGTTACGCCGCGCAGCAAGGTCATAGTCACTAAGGTTGCTATGAAGGCTTGCACCCTCCCCTTTGAAACAATCACACCACTAATAGCGCCGAGCAGTGCACCTGCGAGCAATGACGCAGGAACTGCGATCATTACCGGCACCTCTAAACCAATCATGCTCGCACAAATAGCACCACATAATGCGAGTACCGAGCCCACACTTAAGTCAATGCCAGCGGTCAGAATCACAAAGGTCATGCCCACTGCGATAATCGCGTTGACAGATGTTTGGCGTAAGATGTTGAGTAGATTATCAACCGTAAAGAAATTCGAGTTTAGAAAAGACACCACTACAATCAAGAGCAATAAAGCGATTAATGACTTCTGCTCAATCAGCCATTCTTTGCTAAAAATTTTATTACGCACCGCGTCGACCACGTTTATGCCTCCACTTCCGCTGTTGTCGCTTGCTGTTGAGTTTGACCCACCGCACATGCCAAAAGTAACTCTTGATCAGCCTCTTCAGCCTTGAACTCCCCAGTCAGTTTGCCTTCATGCATTACCAAAATTCGATC
>NZ_LWGF01001156.1:0-760 GCF_001635355.1 Oleiphilus sp. HI0125 | reverse complement strand
TTTCAATCAAAAGTGGAAGGCTATGAGTTCGACCTCTTTTCCGATGAATGGGTGCTCGGTTACAAGAAAACCCTTTATCTTGAGTGGATGAACACGTTGGACAGTGACGTTTTTCTCGACCTTCGGTTGGCGATTGCACACGCGGCCAAATACTACTCCTGTAACTCTCTGAATGTTCATGTCTCCATATTAAAAACGCTTTGCCAGTATTTAGAACCAGCAACATTTGATGCATGGTGGCTAACGCTCACGGACTATAAAAAGAAAGTAAGATATACATTGTACGCATTTTGTCAGCGAAGCCCTGAACATCGTAGCGAAGTCCTCATTCCGCTCTATGACCTCGTTAAAGAGGAAAATCTAGGCAGATGGGATAGCTCAAAAAATATCCTTGATGAAACAACTGGCGCGTACAGTGAAATAGAGCGTGATAATCTTTTAGAAGCACTGCGAATCGAAACACTCCATGCGCTCGATAATGAATTTGCCACCACGAAGTCCTTTACTCGCCTGAGAAATATTCTGGCGTGTCAGTTGATGGTCGCTGTCGTAAGAAGACCCACGCAATTAGTTCAACTCAAATGGTGCGACCTCTTGCGAGTAGGTCAGGCGTTTACCTCACACAAAGAGCATAACCGTGATTGGCAACCTTTGACACAGCATCACTTTTCTGATGTGGAGCAATTGCACCTGCGAACCTTTAAAGGAAAAGACGGAGGATTTAGGCGCAATGCCGAATCACGCTCACATCGACTCGATC
>NZ_LWGF01001155.1:0-21848 GCF_001635355.1 Oleiphilus sp. HI0125 | reverse complement strand
TACTTATGTAAAATATAAAGAAATATAAAAATATTTTTATATTTCTTTAGGTTATATTTAAGGTCGATATGTTGAACGAAAAACTCATGTTTGGTGTACGAGAAATTGACGTCTTTTGGCGCAAAGCTCTTTCTGTAACCAAATGTATCTTGGTTTTTTTTGCATTATCGGCGTGCACTTCTCCAGACATTTACTACAATAAAAACTTTAACCCTCCGGTGTATTTTGGAACTCATGTGGTTCAGTCCGGTGAAACGCTATACAAGATCGCGTGGCGCTACGGACGTGACTACAAAGAGTTAGCAAGTGCTAACAACATAAAATCGCCATATACCGTTTTTGTTGGTCAAAAAATAGACTTGGAAGTGAGTGCTTCAGCCATCCAGTCGGCCTCAAATTCTGCCAGCTCTTCGCCTTCTGGTTCTTCAAATGTAACAAAACGTAAACGAAAACCTGAATCTCGTTACAAATCGACAAAGAACAAAAATCTCAATAATTCCAATAACATAACTTGGGCGTGGCCTCATGTTGGCCTGATCCTTGCGAAGTATTCTGTGAACTCACGCAGTCGGGATATCAACAAAGGCATTGATATAGGAGGTGCCGTCGGCGATGACGTTAATGCAGCAGCTTCGGGAGAAGTTGTATATGCAGGGAACGGTCTCTTAGGTTATGGAAATCTTATAATCATTAACCACAGCGATCGATTCCTAAGTGCTTATGGGCACAACCAGACGATGCTGGTAAAAGAGGGTGAACCTGTCCGGCGTGGTCAACGAATTGCAACAATGGGTACGAAAGGCCAAAAGCCTATGCTTCATTTTGAAATTCGTAAGGATGGTCAGCCGGTCAACCCGGAAAAGTACTTGCCAAAAAGATAGATGCCTTCATAAGAGGGCGATTAAGAAACAGCTAGGTTATTCCTGAAAACGGAATAGACAATAAAAAGCGGAGAAACACCATGGCAGCAGAAAGAGATACTTTATTTGAAGCAGAGCAGTTCGGTTTTGGTTCAGACAATGGAAATTCACAGCATGAAGAAGATATTGCATCGGTAGTTACATCTATCGATAGCCGTCGTACAGGAACTCGCGGAGATGCAGCCGCAAGTCGTCAACTTGATGCGACTCAAATGTATTTAAATGAGATCGGTTTTTCTCCTCTTCTATCAGCTGAGGAAGAGGTGCATTTTGCGCGCCTTGCTCAGAAAGGAGATGAAGCTGGTCGTAAGCGCATGATTGAAAGTAACTTGCGCTTAGTTGTAAAAATTGCGCGTCGATACGTTAATCGCGGTTTGACTCTTCTAGATCTCATTGAAGAAGGTAACCTAGGTTTGATTCGCGCGGTTGAGAAATTCGATCCTGAGCGCGGTTTCAGATTCTCAACATATGCTACTTGGTGGATTCGTCAAACCATCGAGCGCGCAATCATGAACCAAACACGCACCATCCGTTTGCCGATTCATGTTGTGAAAGAATTGAATTTATATTTGCGCGCAGCACGTGAATTGACACAAAAGCTTGATCACGAGCCATCAGCAGAAGAAATTGCGGATCTTCTCGACAAACCAGTTGCTGATGTGAAGAAGATGCTTGGTCTTAATGAGCGTGTAGCTTCTGTTGATACACCGATTGGTGTGAATGGCGATAAATCGTTACTAGACACCGTTGCAGATGAAAATGCTTCGGATCCTGCCGAAATCTTGCAAGATAACGATTTGCAAGGTTCGATTGATGGTTGGTTGGATCAGCTTTCTGGCAAGCAGCAAGAGGTGTTGTCACGCCGTTTTGGTCTGCGCGGTTATAAGATGAGTACTTTGGAAGAGGTTGGTAGCGAAATCGGCTTGACCCGTGAACGTGTTCGCCAAATTCAAGTAGAGGCACTTAAGCGCTTACGCGACATTCTTGAAAAGCAAGGTTTGAGTGGCGATATGTTATTTAAATAGCCACTACTTGTTCTAGGTCCTAATATTATTTGCCGCCATCTGAATAAGATGGCGGTTTTTTTGTTTCTAATCGCAGCGTTATTCGCCGGTCTTGTCTTTAAACTTCTATTATACCCACTAAAAATATAATTACTTGGTGTGTGAGTGAGTATTGTGCCAGTATTCATAGGGCTTAAGAACGATTTAACTGGTCGTTATTCATTACATAAATCTCTACATTTTGTAAATGTCGCCTAATCTAAAAGATAAATCTGGTTAAATTGATCAAATATTCTTTACAAAAATAACTGAATTCACGCCTAAAAAATTCACTTCAATTTTCGGTAAGGTTGATGTCGGCGAACAATAAAGTCGTTAACTTTTGGACTTTGTAGAACAGGCAAAATGGCTGAAAAAAGAGGATTGCAGACGTCGAGATTTGAGCGGCGGTTGCTTCCGCTGTTAGACAAAAGCGGCTGTTGAGTTACTCTGTATCTGGCGTCTGCTTACAATAAGTTGTCAGACATTGCTGCCTCAACAAATCTCAAGTACTTGTGGGAATAGCTGATCTATGTTGCTGCTCAGGCAATAGCCGAAGATGTTGACTCAATATAATCCATTGGATTATGCTTTGACCCATGCAAACTATTGTTGAATTACCAGAGTTTCAGAAACGCGCTTCAGATCTGTTAAAAGGTGAAGAGAAGACGAGCATTATTAATTACCTAGCTGCGCACCCTCAAGCGGGGAATATTATGCAAGGTACTGGCGGTATCAGGAAATTACGGTGGTCTGCAAAAGGAAAAGGCAAAAGCGGAGGCGTGCGTGTCATCTACTATTATCACAACGGCTCGATTCCGCTCTTCTTGCTTACTGTATTTGAAAAGGGTGAAAAGGCCAATCTAAGCAAAACTGAACGAAATGATTTGGCCAAGCTTACTACTTTACTTGTTAATAGTTATGGTGAATCAGATGTCTAATACGTTCGCAAGCATTAAACAGGGGCTCCAAGAGGCCATTGATTACTCTGAGGGCAAACTCAAAAAAGCGGTTGTGCATGAGTTTAGCCCTCTTGATGTCAAAGAGATTCGCGCGAAAGTCGGCATGTCGCAAAATGAATTTGCATCGGCTTTCGGCATTAGTGTCAGTACATTACGTCATTGGGAGCGAGGAGATCGAAAACCTCAAGGCCCGGCACTGGTCCTACTAAATGTCGTTGCTAAAGAGCCTGAAACAGTTCTTAAGGCTTTGGCATCATAATTGTTCGCTGATGCGCTTAAGGATCACGGGCGTTGTAATTACGCTATTTTGTTTACTTTAGTTGAAAGAAAAAATGGAATTAAACCTCTTTCAAGTCGATGCTTTTGCGACTGAGCTTTTTGAAGGTAATCCTGCCGCGGTATGCCCTTTACAGTCATGGTTACCGGATGACCTGCTTCAAAAAATTGCCCAAGAAAACAATCTTTCTGAAACGGCGTTCTTTGTAGAAACACAAAATTTCTTTCGTTTACGTTGGTTCACGCCTGAACATGAAGTCGATCTTTGTGGGCACGCTACTTTGGCTGCATCGCACGTTTTATTTAAGCATCTTGGCTATTCTGGCAAGGCCATTCGATTTCAGACAAGAAGCGGCATTCTGGTTGTCGAAAGAACTGACTCTGGTTATGGCATGAACTTTCCTGCTGCAGTTCTAACGGAAACAACAAACCATGACATCCTTTCAGAGGCGCTAGGGATTGAGCCGAAAGCAGCATGGTCAGCTTCTGATTATATTGCCGTTTTAGATAATGAAGCCGAGGTCTTGGCTGTTAGCCCCGACTTTTTAAAACTCTCTGAACTTGACTTACGTGGGGTTATTGTCACTGCTCCTGGTGATGAGTTCGACTTCGTTAGTCGCTGCTTTTTTCCAAAATTGGGGGTAAACGAAGATCCAGTTACTGGGTCAGCACATTGTGAATTAGCGCCTTATTGGGGCAATAGATTGGGTAAAAGTCACCTTACCGCAAAGCAACTTTCCAAAAGAACAGGTATCGTTGAGTGTGAGGTGGATGGCAATAGAGTTGTACTTACTGGCAACGTGGTTGACTACCTGAAAGGTGTAATCAAAATCGACGTGTAGTCAATTTTTCACCCCAAGAGTTTTTAACGAGCACAACAATTGGCAGCTTGCTCGAAGGACTATGTACAAACTTCTCGTATGTCCGCATACTCAATGAACCGTAAATAATGTGGGATTGCAGACTTAACGCTATGACTTCCGCTTCTGTCTAATCATAATCATCTTCGATGCATCCTTAAAAGTTTGATTTTACAAGAGAAACTCCGATATTCGGGTAAGCAAAAAAGGACAAATACGAACAAACGGTCCGCATTTTCCAATGACGAGTTTCTCATCAAGGCTCGTAAATAACTGATATGATTGTGAAAACTTAAATTAATAAAAACGTAGAAAAAGTGTTTAGCGGACCGGAGGGTTCGTTAAACACACTATTACACGGCATCAATCGATGCATCTTGCCAATCTTGAAATCTAACAATGAAAAAAACAGTTCGCCTATCATCTCTACTCATTTTGATCGCATTTTCATGGGCATCGTATGCTGATGATTCGTCTCTCTATAAACAAATCGAAGGTCATTGGCAAGCCGTATCAATAAAGCAGAACGGTAAAGAGATCAGCATCAATAATACAAACCCTGCTTCTGGTGCGGCCGAGTTTTACTTTAAAAGTAATAACAAAATATTGATTCGCGCGATTGACCCGATGTTTATTGAAACTAAAGCACTCAAAGAATACTCAGGAATATATAGAATTAAAGATGGGCAATTATATATGCAGCTCAATATGGGCAATCCTGACTCAGAAGAGAATCAGAAAATTCAAATCAAAGATAACTTGCTGATCCTAGAGCCTGTTGAATATAAAGGGTTAGTTTCAAACACGTTCCGTAAAATCCCGACATGGACCTTAAAGCTATAGATCTTACTATAGCCGTGTAACAAGTCGCTCGTGTTCGTCGCTTCGCTCCTGGGACGCCTACGGCGCCCCACAGCTATGCGTTCATGTCTGCTTTCTAAATAAACCCGAAGTAAACCGAAACTGCAAAAGCATTCTTCTGACTTCCGCTTCTGTCTAATTTGAGACACCATAGGCCAATAAACTAACAAGCGGTTTATATCATTCATCGCGGCATGAATCCCATTTCAGCAAGAGTTTCATTGAGTTCACCGAAACGAGCAAGTCTGTTCTCAAGCTCTTTGACCTTCGCCTTTAATTCAATATTCTCTGCTTCCAGGCTAGATACCCTTTTGGAATCTAAGCTTTTACGATTAGCTGTGTTGTCGTATTTTTTTGGTTTTGTGTCGCTTTCTTTTGCGGCGTCACTTAATTTTGGGAGGACGCCTTTATTGCGTAACTCTTTCTCTAGTTATGCCAGCTCTTGTTTGAGGGCTGGGTTTTGATTTAACGCTGATTTGCCGCAACCGATAGCTGTTGCTATTTCGCCTCGATTTAACTGGCCTCGATAAACTATCTGTTTAAATTCTTCGTCAGTTTGGGTTGCTACTCAAGAAGCAAAAGCATCAAGATTGTGTTTGGCTTTTTGCTGACCTCTTGCCATATATTTTATCCCTCTTTGTGATGTTTACTTATTGCTACTTTCAACGTCTCGTAAGGTCTTTTGAAACACATCCATGACACTTGAGTTGGTTTTGCCAATGCTGGATAACTTTTGAATGAAAGCTTGAAGTTTACCAATCTCTGAATGCGCCACCGCAAGTTGCGCTTCCAGTTGGATCACTTTCTCCGCTAGCTCCACATCCTTCTGTAAGTATGAGAGTAGTTCCTCATTGTCAGACGAAACTGGTTTGCCTCGTAAGACTTGCTTTTGTTGCTGGTACTCATGTTTGATATTGGCGTACTTGTCGAGCGTTTGTCTCGTGGTGGCAATGCCCAAGCTGGATTCAATTTTTGTGACTAACAAATCCCACGTTAACTTACCTTCCCAGCTTCGAATGAGGGCTTGTATGGAAATTTGCTGTTCAGTGTCGAGTGATTTAAGCGCCATATCATTCCCTCAGAGCGAGCCTAGAAAGCCTAAAAAGTTATGGGTGGCTACATCTTTGCTTTTGTCCCTTTTTAGCTCAATCGCAGCTTGAAGGGCTTGCTCGGCATCAGGCAGCGCCAACGTGTGTTCTTTCACTGTTTTTGTCTCTAAATTGGTGATTCTCATGCTGTTTGAATGGGTAAGTAAACGCACCATACTGCCTTTTTCAATGGCGTCATCGGATAGCACTTCAATAAGGTGTTTTAGCATACATATGTTGCGATAATGGGTTTTGTACCACGCCTGCATACTTTCACTAGCGACAAAGTTGATGGCCTCCTGAACCCTTTCCAGGTTATGCGTCTGCACCTTTAAATCTTTTATAAGTAGAGCAATAGCTTCATCATCGTGGGCGACATGGCAGGACGATGAGCACAGCGCACATTGTGTTTCAAACTCTGACATGTAAGTACAAGGTGATATGGCGAGGTTCTGAGTGCAAAACCCTGTTTCATGAGTAAACGTCGGCATTTCATTGTCGATGGCCTCATTGTACTGGTTCATGGTTCTAATACGCTGACTGACCTTCTCTTTAACGTCGTTTTCTAGCTCATTAGAATAAGTGATATCCCCAATCACCGAGGCGTTTTGGGCGTCCGTGGTATGGATATACTCGAGTGTTTGCTCTGCACTCTTTCGACCAGATAGCAGGGTGATGAGGAGGTGAGGCAGCCCTTTTTTCGCAAGGTAATCATTTTGCCAATGCCTCAGTTGGTGTGGCTTGAGCACAAAGTCGGAGGCAAACCCGTGGCGCTCAAAGAGAGTCAGTCGTGATTTGGTGCGTTTAACTAATTCTCTAGCAAATAATTCGCTGAGTGTCCTAATTGGCACCAAAAGAAAAGGATTTTTTACTTTGCCGCCCATTTGCTTTTGTGTATACATAAACAACGCGCGTTCAACATCGACAGACTTCGTTTGGTGATGATTATATCCGTTGAGTTGAGATTGATTCGTCTCGACGATGTGATTTTGAAACTCGGCCACTGTGAGTGTTTGTTGGCCTACGGTGTATTTGTTGTATTGACATTGGATGGATAAACTGCATCCCACCAACTCATAGGCGTAAGGGCAATGAGCCTTAAACACAAGTGTGTCGAACGGCTCCAACTGCGCGATGGGTTTGATGAACTTTGGGTTAGTGATTGATACATCGATAGCCCCTTTTGTGTCAGGTGAGACTCGGACGCATTTGTCACTGCCGTCAAAAAAGCCCAGCAGCAAGCCCAGATGTAAAAGGTGGGTGGGCTTGCTCATGGAGGGCTTAAGCAGGGCGATGTTCTCATCGCTCGGCTTAAAGTCACCGAGTACGTCTTTCAGAGGGCGATTTGGCTGTCGATAGAACCGAGCCAGCGCTCTGGCAGGCTCTGTTACTAAGAGGGTGTAGTGTAAGGCTCGGTCTACACTTTCAACCATTTCGGCATTGATATGATTTTGATTGTCCTTATACCCCTTTGAGCCCCGCCAGTTCAGATAATGCACCGTTTTTTCTTTTCCATCGACAACTTGCATATGACGCTGTATGCGTTGTGTTTCCAGAAGCACTTGCTCTGCCCCGATGCGATTGGGTGACGCCATGCCCAGTGCTGCCATGGTGCAGCTAAAGCTGTCTCGCTGCTCTTTCGTGGCAGCGATAAGGGGTTGCCAGGCATCAACGTTGTTTTTGTATTCATCCTGATAAGGCGGGATCACATCATGAAAGATAGCACCGAGCGCCAAAAGCGTTTTTTCCGAAGGCAGTTTGTTTTTCTCCGCCGCCAGTGCGTCATCACCACTTTTTCCTCGTAATGTTTCAATGGTGGTGTTAATGCACGGCTGGCAGCTTTTGGGCAGCATTTTATGGCGGTGAAGCCAGTCGATGAAGGCCGCTAGGCGTTTAGGGTTTGTCAGCGAGTCGATGGCGTGTTGAATCGTTTCAAGGGAGGCCGAAGCGACATTCTGATCTAAGCGGCAAAGGAAGTATCTTGCGGTCGTGATTTTATCTCTCTTCCCGGCTCGGGTTATGTTTTCCTTTAATATATCAAGCGTATAGGCAAATAATAAATCGTGTGTTTCAGGTGCCAATCGATCATCTTCTGTGAAGCGAGTACCTATTCTTGGTCTGTTTTTATTCATATTACAAAAGAGAATATTCAGGGTTCTGCCGCCGCTGTCGGTGAACGTCACCGCCATGTCATCCCATGACGCAGGCTCATCCTGAGCGTTAGTAAAGCCCATCAGCGGCTGCGCTTTCTTTTTGGTTACGTAAGCACGCTGATTATCAATGTAGCGATTTATCGTACTCATACTTACGCCCCTAGTTTCAGGGTTTTTCTCTCTTCACACAGTGCAATCGTCACTTGGATATAAAGAATGATGGTTTGCAGCCGTTTGACTGTGGCGGGGTGCCCTGATTGACTGTTAATCGCCAGTTTACGCTCGGCTTTATCTAAATATGGCTGATGGTTGGCGGTTTCTAATGGTCGAAAATTATCACATGGGTAGCACCCCATCGGGGCGGCTCCTTTTGACTGACAGCTGGCGCAATTAGCGGGGTTCAGTTTGTGCCCGATCTCCTCATCAAAAAGACTTTTAACCACAAAATCAGGGTGTTGCTGTAACTCTTTCGAAGAGACGCTATCAAAGCGTTGTATGACACTATTTCCCACAAAGGCTTGGTCAATTTTGACCCGTTCAGGCGCTTTTAAATCAAGGTAAGATTGGATGGCCGCCACGGTGACACCTGTAATGGCGGCAACTTGCGCGGGACTTAATCCCATCCAGGCCGCAAGGGTTAACTGGGTGTGACGCCAGCGGTTATTCTTAAAGGAAAGGGGCTGATGGGCGATGCGGTCACTTTTAATGTCGAGCTTTTTATTAAAGAGGTAAATAATATTATTTCTAAGAGAATTAGAAGAGAGATGAAACGATTGGGATGTGTCGCTCATGGAGCGAAAGAGGCTTTCTTTCGTCTCAAACCTTGTTAAAAATAAACTTTGGTCTGGAAACAGCGGGAGTCGTTGCATCAGTGCTTTGGCGTCACTCTCAGTCAGTGCGATGTTGCACTGGCTCAATCTGACACCTAAATGGGTTTCATACACTTGGTAATATTGAAGCAGCAATGCAGACAAGTTCGGATCGAGTCGATGTGAGCGTGATTCGGCATTGCGCCTAAATCCTCCGTCTTTTCCTTTAAAGGTTCGCAGGTGCAATTGCTCCACATCAGAAAAGTGATGCTGTGTCAAAGGTTGCCAATCACGGTTATGCTCTTTGTGTGAGGTAAACGCCTGACCTACTCGCAAGAGGTCGCACCATTTGAGTTGAACTAATTGCGTGGGTCTTCTTACGACAGCGACCATCAACTGACACGCCAGAATATTTCTCAGGCGAGTAAAGGACTTCGTGGTGGCAAATTCATTATCGAGCGCATGGAGTGTTTCGATTCGCAGTGCTTCTAAAAGATTATCACGCTCTATTTCACTGTACGCGCCAGTTGTTTCATCAAGGATATTTTTTGAGCTATCCCATCTGCCTAGATTTTCCTCTTTAACGAGGTCATAGAGCGGAATGAGGACTTCGCTACGATGTTCAGGGCTTCGCTGACAAAATGCGTACAATGTATATCTTACTTTCTTTTTATAGTCCGTGAGCGTTAGCCACCATGCATCAAATGTTGCTGGTTCTAAATACTGGCAAAGCGTTTTTAATATGGAGACATGAACATTCAGAGAGTTACAGGAGTAGTATTTGGCCGCGTGTGCAATCGCCAACCGAAGGTCGAGAAAAACGTCACTGTCCAACGTGTTCATCCACTCAAGATAAAGGGTTTTCTTGTAACCGAGCACCCATTCATCGGAAAAGAGGTCGAACTCATAGCCTTCCACTTTTGATTGAAAGGTGGTTTTTCCTTCATAGCGAAGCTTCAAGTTATTTAATTCGAGGTTATCCATTAGTCACCTCTCAGGTTGGGTACGGATTGGCTTTGGTTCTTCGATGAGATTTCTGCCACCGCCACGGCTAATTGGAACTCGTTGTAGACGGAAGCCATTTTTGAATCTTCTGCCCAACCCATCGCATATTTACGAAGATCTTCGATTTTATCGGCTGAAAATCCTTTCTCTCTGGCTTTATCTTCAAAGATTTCATTCCATTTATGACGAAGTAAATGAGGATGTAGCGCTATCCCAATCTTCTGCCCAAAGGTATTTATGATCTTCTGAATGGCGTTGTAAGAGATTGGGTTTCCGATGGATTTCCCTTTTTCCGAGATGAAGACAAAATCATGCTTATGAGCGTTGGGGGCAATGTTTCGCACAGTTTCAATGTAGAGCCTAATAAGTTTCATTAAATCACGAGAGATGGAAACTGAGAGGGCTTTTGTTTTGTTCGCGGCGGGAAGTCGCCTTATATCTGTTGGGTCATTGGGCGTTCGGGTCAGTAGGAATCTAGGATTACCCCAATCATCCACCAAATCACTCACCTTTAATTTCAATACCGCACCCACACGAACTCCAGTATCAATCAATATTTGGGCGATGATCTGATTTCGAAGCTTGCTCGATTTGAATGGGTTATTAGGCGAGCGTTCTTGAATAACATCTAACAATTCAAAGAATTTATCGGATGGGATCGCTGATTCAAAAGCATCCTTAACAACGGTGTTGTCTTTTCTGGAGTTCGATATTGCTGCGCTGATATAGAGCTTAAATTTATTAAATTGATCATCCGTGCTGATTTGTTGCTCGGTCTCAGCTTTATCATAGTGATGGCAGATATATAGGAATTCAATGTAGTCTTTCAGACGATTGAGGCGTTGATTAAACGTATGCGCTGACACTTCTGGCTGACTGTTGAATGTCGCATGTATCGCATCTCTGATTTTTTTATCCGTCAGGCTGACTACTGCGCTGTCTTTGTTATCGGCTTCTGCGTCCACATAAAATTTACAAGCACGAATGTAGTTATCAATTTCCTCAATTGATAAAAACGTACCGCATGCTACACGCTCAACAAGGTCGATACTGTTCTCCATGAAAAAGCGATATAGAAACTTCAACTCATAGGCATATTTCTTTCGGGTGTGAAATGAAGTTGGCTGTTTTGATTTTCGTGATTTTGTTGTGGAAAGTGGGGAACTATGATTGCCGTTGAGGTAAGCATTGAGGTACAAGCAGCAAGGTAAACCATTGCGAACAATAACGGGAAACGAATAGCCATTCATATCCTTATATATTTTAACTTGAATATTTTCAGTTAAACTATTCATNACAAATTTTATTAGTGCTTACACGTAAATCTACCTTGAGTGTTCTCTTACCGGTTGTAAAGGCAAAAAAAGATTCCCGAAGGAATCTATGGCATTTACTAGGATTTATTTTTTACGTTTTTTTTTAGTGGAGGGTATTCGCATAAATCTTCGATCATGCAGCTCTGACATCTAGGCTTTCGTGCCATACATGTGTAGCGTCCATGAAGTATCAGCCAGTGGTGAGCATCCACAAGAAATTCTTTTGGAATAACGCGTAATAAGCGCTTTTCGACTTCCAGTACATTCTTGCCCGGAGCGATCTTCGTTCTGTTTGCTACTCGGAAAATATGTGTGTCGACCGCCATTGTAGGATGGCCAAAGGCTGTATTAAGTACAACGTTAGCGGTTTTTCTTCCAACGCCAGGGAGTGCCTCTAGGGCTTCGCGATCTTCAGGTACTTCTGAGTTGTGTTGAGAAATGAGCATCTCACATGTCTTGATGACATTTTCTGCTTTAGCATTAAATAGGCCGATGGTTTTTATATAGTCCTTTAAGCCATCTACTCCCAGCGCGTATATTTTTTCGGGAGAGTTTGCGACAGGAAAGAGTTTGTCAGTTGCTTTGTTAACGCCTTTATCGGTCGCTTGGGCAGATAAAATGACAGCAATAAGTAACTCGAAAGGAGAGCTGTAATTCAGTTCTGTTTCAGGTTTTGGATTGTCGTTTCGAAAGCGTGTGAAGATCTCTGTGCGAATGCTTTTGTTCATTGTTAAAACAATTCTTGGTGTTTGTAATTAAAGTCAGCTAGTATAACTAAGGAAGCCTTAAAAACACGGCTATTTTTATGACATTGGGCATCTAGAATGCTTGTTTGTACATACCTATATCCACGTTTTGAGCGTTTCAATTACGTTATATATTCAGGAATAGGTTATGTCAGAAAGAGTTACAGGTAAGGTTAAGTTTTTTAACGAGTCAAAAGGCTTCGGTTTCATCGAGCAAAACGGCGGTCCAGACGTTTTTGTTCACTTTAGTGCAATCCAGTCTGAAGGCTTTAAAACCTTAGCTGAAGGCCAAGAAGTTGAGTTCACTGTAGGCCAAGGTCAAAAAGGCCCACAAGCTGAGCAGGTTGTTCCTAAGTAGGACATAACCCGATCGAAATTCTACGAACCCGCTATCGCTTGCGACAGCGGGTTTGTTTTTATCTGATAGACCAAAAATAGTATGGCACTTCAAGACTGTAATATTGTGCTCGGCGTGAGTGGTGGTATTGCTGCTTATAAATCTGCCGACCTTTGTCGCCAACTCAAGAAAAACGGTGCGAACGTACGCGTTGTGATGACGCAGGGTGCGTGTGCATTCGTCCAACCATTGACCTTCCAAGCTTTAAGTGGCGAACCTGTTTCTACAGCACTTCTTGATGAAGATGCTGAAGCAGGAATGGGGCATATCGAACTCGCAAAATGGGCAGATCTCATATTGATCGCACCTGCTAGTGCAAATTGCATCGCAAGAATAGCTAATGGCTTTGCGGATGATCTTCTCACAACGCTTGTGCTAGCGACCGAGGCGCAGATAGCGATCGCGCCGGCAATGAATCAAGTAATGTGGGCAAATCCTATTACGCAAAAGAATCTCCAGAATCTCATCGAAAGTTATGAGCAGCGACTCCAAATAGTAGGGCCAGCATCAGGCGAACAAGCATGTGGTGATGTTGGTTTTGGTCGAATGATGGAATCAAGCGATATTGTTGCGGCAATTTCTCAGGAATCAACACCGCGAGAATGTAAGTACAGAGTCGTTATTACGGCAGGGCCAACGCGAGAAGCGATTGATCCTGTTCGATATATTTCAAACCATAGCTCAGGCAAGATGGGCTATGCCTTGGCAGAAGCCTTCCATGCAGTGGGTGCAGATGTTTGCTTAATTTCCGGTCCTGTTAACTTATCATGTAGCAGTGGTATTGAACGTATTGATGTGACGTCTGCGGAACAGATGTATGAGCAAGCAATGCGACAAGCACGAACTGGATTAGATGTATTTATTGGTTCTGCTGCGGTTGCCGATTACAGGCCAATTGATGTTTCTGAACAGAAGATGAAGAAGACTGGTTTCGGCGATAATATTCAAATAGAGCTTACTCAGAATCCTGACATAATTGCTAACGTCTCTGCTATGCGAGAAAGTAGTCACTCTCTAATTGTTGGTTTTGCTGCTGAAACAAACGATGTTATTCAGTACGCTAAATCTAAGCTTAAGCGGAAGAGCTTAGATGTCGTTATTGCGAATGATGTTTCGAATCAAGAAATTGGATTTAATAGTGACAACAATGAGGTAACTTTGGTTACTGTAGATGGTGAAGAATTATTGCCTTTGACATCTAAAGCTTCCTTGGCTCAAGAATTAGTGACTCGACTATCTGAAAAATTAAATCAAAAAAGAAAAAGTAAATGAAAACACCATTACAAATAAAAATCTTGGATGACAAAATTGGGAATACTATTCCCTTACCTAGTTACGCAACTCAGGGTTCTGCGGGTGTTGATTTGAGAGCTTGCCTAGACGAATCGATTAACTTAGAACCTGGCCAAACTACCCTGATACCTACGGGATTGGCGATTTATATCGAAGATCCTCAGCTGGCGGCAACAATATTACCTAGGTCTGGCCTTGGTCATAAGCATGGGATTGTTTTGGGGAATCTCGTTGGTTTGATAGATTCTGACTATCAAGGCGAGTTGATGGTTTCGTGTTGGAATAGAGGAAATACAACATTTTGTATAGAGCCGGGTGAACGTATCGCTCAGCTAGTTGTTTTGCCTGTCGTGCAAGTCGAGTTTAATCTCGTCGACGAGTTTAAAGAATCAGATAGAGGAACCGGTGGATTTGGTTCAACGGGTACAAAATAAGAAACACATTAAGTCGGGATGGATTCATGTTGGGGCTCAAGAAAAAGCACGCGCTGGTGAAAACTGAGAAGCGAGAAAAAGGTAAGGCAACAAGCAAAGGGAAGAGCAAGGTTGCAGATGATAATCAAGGCAAGTCCATCGCGGCCTGGAGCTTTCAGCCCGCAGCGATAGCTTTCATAAGTGTTATCGCGTTGGCTCTACTTATCGAACTTTACTTTGTGCAAAGTGTTGAGAAAGATCAGCAAAACGATATCAATCAAAATTACGCAAGTCTTGTTCAGAGCGACTTGAATTTTATGATTCAAGAACGTTTATATGCCTTAAAATCTGTCGCGACCAATAATGTATTGATGAATGGTTTCTCTAGCGACAAAACAAGTCATCAATTAATGAAGGCAAGTTTTAGTGACTTAGTAGGTCTTTATGTCATTCCAGAATCACAGCTTGGGCAAGCGCGTACTATTTACTCTGATTTAGGATATGCGAGTGTCGACGCCGTTAGAAAAGCGCAAGATATTGATAAACTAAGATTTGATGCGTTTTTTGACGGAAAGAGTTGGTTCTATCAAGCAGCGGTGCGTGTTGAGAACAATGATCCTGCTGTTGTTTTATTTGTCTTTGATTTGAGCGAGATATCGAAGGAAGTACAGATTAAAGCTCAAGCCTTGCAAGGTAGTCTCACCATCTATGGTGGAGTTGATCAATCTGCATCTAAAGTATTTTCTGCTGGTAGTAGTGTTGGTGGAGAAGAGATCAGTAAATCTCTGAATATAGGTAATTGGCAGCTTAGATATCTGTCTAATTCGACAGCTATTGTTGCCATAGATAGAACACTGCTTTGGATTATGCTCAGCAGCGCTGCCTTATCTACGCTCGTGCTTGTTTATCTGGTATGCAGATTTCGATTGCAAAAAGTTCATAGCGACGTGGTATTAGCGGATTCACTTGTGCAGTCAGCCATTTCTGGTGAACGAAAATCAACGCAGCGTTTGCATTTTTCCGAGACCATTTCACTTGTTACAAATGCTAATCAAGCGCTGTCGACGCAAGAGCAAAAGGTATCAAAGAAACCTAAACCATCAGCACCTGCGGCGGAAGAAGAGCTACCTGTAAATGAGCCTCTTGCCGAACTTGTTGTTGATGAAGAATTAGAGCCTGAGCACGACCTAAGTGACGAGCTAAATTTTGATGATTTGGACCTAGATGAGGAGTTGGGTTTGAACGAAACTACAGAAACTGTTGTTGAAGAAAAGACAACTTATTCAATCGAGTCTTCAATTTTCCGAGCTTATGATATTCGTGGAATCGTCGATGAAACTTTAACTGACGAAGGCGTCGAGTTAATCGGTCGAGCGCTTGCATCTGAAGCCTTGGCGCAAGGACAAAGTACTCTGTGTGTCGGTTATGACGGGCGCTTATCTAGCCGACCATACTGTGAGGCAATCTGCAGAGGTATTACTTCCGCAGGGGCTGACGCAATCGTTATTGGCCAAGTTCCTACTCCTGTTTTATATTTTGCGACACATCATTTAAATACTGGAACTGGCGTTATGATTACCGGTAGTCATAATCCAAGTAACTACAACGGTTTCAAAATGATGGTAGCTGGCAACACGCTTTCCGGTCCAGACATTCAAGCCTTGTACAATCGTATCGTAAATGGCGACCTAGCTAGTGGCAGTGGCACGGTCAGTGAGCAAAATGTTGATGATGCCTACCAAGACACAATCGTTAATGATGCGGCTGTTGCTGCGCCACTTAAGGTCGTTGTTGATGCTGGTAATGGTGTTGCGGGCGAGCTTGCGCCTAAGTTGATTGAAGAGCTTGGTTGTGACGTGGTGCCATTGTTTTGCGAAATTGATGGAACGTTTCCAAATCACCACCCTGATCCAGGCAAACCGGAAAACTTACAAGATTTGATCGCGGCAGTTCAGCGAGAGAATGCCGATTTAGGCTTAGCGTTCGACGGGGATGGTGATCGGGTAGGTGTTGTGACAAACAGTGGCAAGATTATTTGGCCAGATCGTTTGTTGATGCTTTTCGCAAAGGATGTTGTCTCGCGTAATCCAGGCGCTGATATCATTTATGACGTGAAGTGTTCGCGTCGTTTGAATGGTTTGGTCGCAAGCTTCGGTGGTCGTCCTATTATGTGGAAAACTGGACACTCATTGATCAAAGCTAAAATGAAAGAAACAGGCGCCTTACTCGCTGGTGAAATGAGTGGTCATATATTCTTCAAAGAGCGTTGGTTCGGTTTTGATGATGGTGTATACAGCGCCGTTCGTTTACTTGAAATTCTTGGTATTGAAGACCGTTCGGCAGATGAAGTGTTTGCGGAATTCCCAGAAGATACCAGTACACCAGAAATTAATATCACCGTGACGGACGAAACAAAGTTTGAATTGATAGAAAAGCTTTGTGGGCGTGCTGCAGCATTTGAAGATGGTAGTGTCTCTACCATCGACGGATTACGTGTTGATTTTGCAGATGGGTGGGGGCTATGTCGCGCATCGAATACAACGCCGGTTTTGGTTCTCCGTTTTGAGGCAGACAACGAGTCGGCAATTGCACGCATTCAGGCGCGCTTTAAAGAGCAATTATTAGCTGTTGATAGCAGTTTAAATATCCCGTTTTAGTTAAGAGTTCGAATAAATGAGTTTAGATAAAGACAGTGCGATTCAAGTCGCTTCTGTATTGAATAAGGCTCTGCCTTATATCCAACGTTTCGCGGGTAAAACTATCGTTATTAAATACGGTGGTAACGCAATGGAAAACGAAGAGCTAAAAAACAGCTTTGCTCGTGATGTTGTGTTGATGAAATTGGTTGGTATTAATCCGATTGTTGTTCACGGCGGTGGTCCACAAATAGGTGATTTGTTAAGTCGTTTGAATATAGAAAGTCGCTTCGTTGATGGTATGCGTGTGACAGATGCTCAAACCATGGACGTCGTGGAAATGGTATTAGGTGGCTTGGTTAATAAAGAAATTGTAGCATTGATCAATCGCAATGGCGGTAAAGCAATTGGTTTGACGGGTAAGGATGCAGATTTTATTCGAGCTCGTAAGCTTGAGGTGAAGAGTGCTTCGCCAGAAATTCAAAAGTCTGAAATTATCGATATTGGCCATGTTGGAGAAGTTAGTCGAATCAACCCTGAAGCAATTGATATGCTTGTTCAAGGCGACTTTATTCCTGTAATTGCACCAATTGGCGTAGGCGAGAATGGCGTTTCTTACAATATTAACGCGGATCTTGTTGCTGGTAAGGTTGCGGAAGAACTGAATGCAGAGAAGCTGATTCTGCTTACCAATATCTCTGGTTTACAAGATAAACAAGGTGAGATTCTGACAGGGCTAAATACACAGCAAGTGGATGAATTGATAGCGGACGGGACGATTTACGGCGGTATGCTGCCGAAAATCGCTTGTGCTTTAAGTGCTGTGAGAAACGGTGTTAAAAGTGCGCACATCATCGATGGCCGTGTTAGCCACGCAACGTTACTAGAAATATTTACTGATGAAGGCGTAGGAACACTAATCAGTAACGTGTAATCGCGTTAGCTCTGGACGCGATTACCTCCTTCAAAACGCGCTGCGCTTAGCAAAGCTTCCGCGCGTTTATTAAAGCTCTTAATATCATTATTCTTGTTTAACTCTGCGACACCGCATGAAACAGTAATAGTGCCGAGCTGTAACTTCTCTGCACTGTCCGAGAGTGTTTGTTTTGCGAGACGTTGGCGCAAATTTTCTGCTACGGTAATTGCATCTTCAAGTTGAGTATCTGGTAAGAGCAGCGCGAAACTATACTCATCATAGCGCGCAATTAAGTCGTTACCCTTTAAGTGCTTCTTGAATAGTGTGGAGATAAATTTTAAGACTTTATCGCCAATCGTATCGCCAAACTTATCTCTGAATTGATCGAACTGATCGACTTCTAGAATAGCCAATGAAAGTGCTTCGTCTTGAGATTGACTCATAGATATGTGCATTGCTAAGTCTTCATCAAATGTAGCCCGCGTCGAAATACGTGTTAGAGGGTCTACGCTTGTTTCGCCACTCAATCGCGCTACTTCGTTTTTTAGACGCTGCATTTCATTAGACATGCTTTCAAGTGACTCTTGCATTGCGCAAGTGGCGGCTTCTCGCTCTTTAGTATGCTCAATCAGTTGAGCGATCATGAGCTTAAGCTCAGCGATATCTTGCGTTGTATTCACTTCTGAGCTGATATCGTTTAACGCTTTACTGTAAACGCCCAGACCTTCACCCTCATGACGAGAGCGAAGTAAGAATTCGTTAATAACTTGTTTGACGCTATCACTTAGCTGATTCACTGTCGCTTCGTGTTGGCTAGCAATATGTTTTTGATATAACTCTCTATGCACATTAGAAGTAAAAGAGCTGCGATTTAAATCTAATAGATTGATTTCATTAACTAATTCCGCATTGTGCCCGCTGACATACTCATACCATACGGCATAGTTCTCGGGGGTTGTTGCAATATTACGTTTTTGCATTTCGGGTAGAGTTTGTTTTAGAAGGCTCACCGCAAGCCCGATATCACTACTTGTTTGTATCATATCTACGAAGTTAATTAGTAAAAAATTGAATCGGTATATTTAGGTATAGCATGATTTTAAAGTTCATTATAACTTTTATCGATAAGTGCTTTATATTTCTCAACTTTCTAAGTATTTGATGTTTGCTATAGTTTAGAGAGTACATAGATTTGGATGAATAAAAACAATGAAGCGTAAGTTGATAATTACAGCGGGGATACTGATAGTCGTTGGCGTGCTTTTGAAATTGGCTCTCGTGCTAATTTCAAACCAGGTGCTGGTTCAAGCCAAAGATGATTTGGTGAACGTTGGGTCTTTCCAATACTCAGGCGTGAAGACATCCTTGTTGGATGGCGAGATAGTTGTGTCTCAGCCAAGTTTTAAGCATTTTAAGTCTAAGCAAGACATATCGGCTGATGCGGCAACGCTTCATTTTGATGGTATTTTCGATTTAATCCTAAGCCTTACTCAGAAGCTTAGTGGAGACTATTCAGTCATCGAATCCGTTTCTCTTCAAGGTGTGGCCGTAAGCCTTCCATCGCAAGCTTTAATCGATCACTTCAATGAGCAGACTTCAGTACCTGCGAATGCCTTATTCGGTTGGTTGAGCTGCGATGGCCAAAGCGTACCGAGTACACAGTTGTTTGAAGTTATTTCTGTCGCGGCTATTACAGGCAATGCTTCTGTTCAGAATCATTCAGATGACATAGAGCTTGAACTTGTTACTGATGACTTAGGTTCCTTAGCTATGCGCTTCAGTACAGCTCGTGGCTTAGATTTGGTTTCATTTGAATATATAGAAAATGGATATTTCAAGCGGCTCTTAAATAGTTGTGAATCTGTGGTCCAAGAGGACTTAGACCTAGCCGGATTCTCAATGTCCGTGATCGAAGGTTGGAAAGCTCAGTTACTTCAAGAAGGGTTTCGTGTCTCGGATGCAGCCGCGATGGCATTGTCTGCTTATATCGCAAAAGGCGGAGTGTTGAATGTCAGCTTGTCTTCTCATGACATGGCGATTGAACAGGCTTATGGTTGGTTACCTGTCTTGGAATACGGTGGGACGCAGCTTGCTGTGAATACGGATCAAGGCGTTGAACTTGGGTTTCAGAAATATGTTCCTGAACCGAAAACTGAGCCGGTTGTTGAAAGTAAACCAGTGGAAATAGAGCCGCAATATTTGAACGTCGAGCTTACAGAGCTTGACGCGATGTTAGAAGAACGGGTGCGCATCACATTGCTGAATGGCAAACAATCCGAGGGTATGCTTAGTCAGGTTGATGAGCACTTACTTGTGATCACTCCTCTCAATGGAGACGGAAGTGTTTCGTTTACGTTTAAACGCGTTGAGTTAAGTGTCCTAGAGGTTTGGAAATAAATTCAATGAAATTGCATATTCCTAAAGAATTACCCAGCTTTGAAACGCTGTTAGCGAAACTTGTCGGCGAAAATTCAATTAGCGCTAGTGATTCCTCTTGGGATCATAGTAATGAATCCGTGATTCGAGAATTAGAAAAGTGGCTTTTGGGTTTAGGATTTCGCTGTGAAGTAATTCCGGTTGATCAACAGGCGGGAAAGTACAACCTTATCGCGACGCTTGGAACAGGCAGTCGAGGTTTAGTGTTGGCTGGGCATACTGATACGGTTCCTTATGATCAGGCAAGATGGAACTCAGACCCTTTTAAGTTGAGTTTCTCTGAGGGCAAGTACTATGGCTTAGGGACATGCGATATGAAAGGTTTCTTCCCTATCATAGTAGAAGCCTTAAAGAGTATGGATCAAGCGGAGTTAAATGAGCCCTTAATCATTGTTGCGACTGCTGATGAAGAAAGCTCAATGGCGGGAGCGCGACTGATCGCTCAGCAAGGTGAACTTCAAGCCCGAGCGGCAGTTATTGGGGAGCCAACAAGTATTCGACCTATTCGAATGCATAAAGGTATTCTCATGGAGGCGGTCGAATTTAGAGGTTGTTCTGGGCATTCTTCGAATCCAGACTTGGGGAATAGTGCCGTCAATGCAGTTCACGGATTTTTAGGAGAGCTTTTCGCATTTCGTTCCCGTTTGCAGGCAAACTATCAGAATGCGAATTTTGAAGTTTCGGGACCTACATTAAATGTCGGTGCAATACATGGGGGAGATAGCCCTAATCGGATTTGTGGACACTGTCAGATGAATTTTGATATCAGACCGCTTCCTGGGATGTCCGTTTCTTCACTTCATGCTGAGATAGATGCGTTAGTGAAACAGACAGGCTACAAATACAAGATCGATGTAAAACATCGCCATATGGTAGAGCCAGTTCCAGCCTTTGAAACGTCACGTGATGCGGAGCTAGTTAAAGCTTGTGAACGCTTAACTGGAGTTCCAGCAGAGGCGGTAGCTTTTGCAACGGAAGCCCCCTTCTTGAGTGGAATGGGAATGGAGACAGTTGTAATGGGCGCTGGATCAATTGATCAAGCTCATCAACCCAATGAGTTTCTTGCCGAGCAACAAGTTGGAGAAATGGCTAAGGTCCTTTCGTCGCTGATCAATAGTTATTGTATCGCGCAGCCTTAGTACGAGAGATAATAAAACATGCAAGATTGGATTAACTGGTTTCGTCACGCTTCACCCTATATCAATCAACACCGAAATCGCAGCATGGTTTTCGGCGTTTGTGGTGAGGCGATTGAGCATAAGAATTTTATTAACATCGTTCATGATATTGCTTTGCTATGTAGCCTAGGTATTCGTGTGGTGCTGGTCTTAGGAGCACGTCCTCAGATCGACAGAAATTTAATGTCGCGTGGTTTGAGTTCTGTTGTTGAGGAAAACCTAAGAGTTACGAGTAAGGAAGCACTTCCTAGCGTGCTCGAAGCATATGGCAAGGTAAGAAGTGAAGTAGAAGCCTTACTTTCTATTGGATTGGTCAACTCACCAATGCATGGCTCTTCGATTAAAGTGGTGAGTGGTAATTTCATTTCGGCGAAGCCTATGGGGGTCTTAAACGGCATTGATTATGGCTGGACCGGCAAAGTGCGTAAGGTTGATAGTGAAAGTATTAACGGTCACTTAAAAAGCGGTGCACTGGTTCTTCAAACAGGGCATGGTTACGCAGTGACCGGTGAAATTTTTAATCTGTCTTATGAAGAGTTA
>NZ_LWGF01001154.1:0-850 GCF_001635355.1 Oleiphilus sp. HI0125 | reverse complement strand
TGTACGATGCATAAACCATCTCCCGAGAGAACATGTGTCGGGTAACAGTAGTCGAAATTTTAAATATTTGAAGCTTTTGTATTGCGAGAGAGTAACTAGAACTTAGCGATAAAAACCTTGCGTTTTACATCAAAAATTCCAAGTTCTTGCCCTTCTTTAAATACAAACACAGCGCTTTCCTTGCGCCAAGGCGTTAAGAATAAACGCTTCGCCCACTCAGATTTTCTTCGCCCACCGAAACGATCTCGTTTCGACTGCTCATCCCACGATCTAAGCTCAATAGTTTGATCGTTGAGTAGGTCAAAATCTATCTCGCTTTGATCATCACCACACTGTAGGTTTAGCGAATGGCTAGACTCATCCATGATAAACAAAGCATCAAAGCAACGAACTAATCTTATACTCCCCCACATTAATTCGGGTGNAGAACCTGATTTTGCAGGAAGCACTTCTGTCCAGATCCTCGAAAAAATTCGTTCAGAAGGTTGCGCTAACCCCAGAGAAATAAACCACCAACGCAAAAGAAACGTCTGCTCTCGCTTAGCAAGTAAGTTGAGGTTAGTAAGAGAAATTCCATGATCGTTTGCGTAGTTCGTGATGTGCATATGCTTTAACACTGCTTGCGCCAAACGCAACGCTGAACCATTAACTCGAGTATGCCCTTTGCTTAACAACACTAAATCATCAACGTAACTATCTGACTGAGCCAACAATCGCGGCAACACTTGATGACGAATGCGATTCCTTGTGATCGAAAGGTCTTGATTTGATGCATCTTCGACCCAACTCACACCTTGGTCTTGGACATATTGCTCAAGATCCTTTCTTCGTAAATCTAGAAATGGTCGAA
>NZ_LWGF01001153.1:0-665 GCF_001635355.1 Oleiphilus sp. HI0125 | reverse complement strand
GTGCCATTCATTAAACGTTGCTTGTATTAGTTTTAGTTCTCTCAGAGAGCTCGGTTCACTTTTAATATCAAGCCCAGCGCTTTGCAATGTTAATACAACATCTCGTGAGAGGATAAAGGTGTCGCGCCCCATCATGCGAAGAAAATATTGTCCTGTATTCCCGCCTAGTCGCGAACCACGCTTTTTAAGCAGCTGCATCAGGCCAACTTGATCATCGGATGGCCAATGCGCGATTAATGAAGCGATACCTTTGTCTGTAAATCGCAGGTCGTACAAGAAAGATACATTGTCGCGCAGCGCTTTGATTTTTTGGCCGCTGCGCACAACACGCGAATCATCAAGATAGGCTTCCCATTGCTCATCTGAAAGTAGGGCCAAGGTGTCGACTTTAAAACCAAAGAATGCTTCTTCAAACTCCGACCATTTGCGATCAATGACCCTCCAACTGAAACCCGCGCGATTCACGCATTTTGTCATGGCTGCGAGATAACGATCTTCTGGAATCTGCTCTAGCTCACTGCTTGAGAAGTGCGTACTTAAAAGGTTTGCTAAGGCTGATTTTCCGCCTTTTCGTTCGATCGCTCTTTCTAGAATTGTGCTAAAAGCAGTGAGGTCAGTAGGGAGTGTTACAGCCATAATTATTCTTATTGCCAGACAAAACCGTG
>NZ_LWGF01001152.1:0-1324 GCF_001635355.1 Oleiphilus sp. HI0125 | reverse complement strand
ACTGGTTGAGTTAGAGGCATCAAAATGGCAACCCGAAGACTGGAAAGACCTACAAAAAGAAATGAAAGAGCTAGTGCTTCTGATTGAGGATGATCGAATTAAGAAAGCTCTGAAGCTTGAACCAAGTGTTCGCAAAAGCATGTATGAGCTAGAGATTAATACTCTACTCGTGTCGAGTTTGAATCAAGCACGAAAAACACTCGATCGTGCAGAAAAAGCTGAAGCCGAAAATTATTCCCCTTACTATTTTAACCAAGCTCAGGCACTCATCGCCGACACGGAAATATACATTCGTGGTAACTACCGTGACCGACGCGGTATCGCATACAGAGCTCAAAAGGCAGATACCGAAGCGCTTCATGCATACAAAACCGCACTTGATAGTAAACGCTTAGTTGAATTCGATGAATCTGACACAGAAGACTATTTTATAGCTCTAAAACAAAAGCTTTTCGCTTTATCAAACGAAATAACAGAAACACCAATTATTCCCGCCACCATTGATGAACTCATTGAGCTATTGGTCAGTAATGCCAAACTTGCAGCAAGCCAAGTGCCTGAACAAGAAACAGACTTCAACATTGATGATACACAAAGCGATGACGATGAATCGATTGAAGTACTAGAAGTGCTGGATAGTCTGTATTTAGACGACAGTCCAGGTGACACTCCATGGTCAGAATCCAGTATTGATGACGACGAAGCACAGAACTCATTCGACGACTATTCGAGCGAAGGAAGCGTAGAGCAAGCGTTTGATGAGGTAGAGTTTGTAGAATAAAAAATGCCCGCTCGAAAGCGGGCTGCACATTAGCAATACAACTAGTCTTAGCAAAACACTAAGACGGAGGGGGGATTTTTAAACTTCCAGTTCTAATTCTTTAGGCTCGCCATCGCCTTTTTCGTCGATCTTAGGCATGAACTTATCACGAATCTTCTGCTCAATTTCATTTGCGATTTCAGGGTTCTCTTCTAAGAATTTAGCAGCATTCGCCTTGCCCTGACCTATTTTGTCGCCATTGTATGCATACCAAGCACCTGATTTATCGACCAAGCCTTCTTTCACACCTAGGTCGATCACCTCGCCCATATGATAAATACCTTTACCATACATAATCTGGAACTCAGCCTGTCTAAACGGTGGGGACACCTTATTTTTCACTACCTTCACACGGGTTTCATTACCCACGATTTCGTCGCCTTGTTTAACGGCCCCAGTTCGACGAATGTCCAAACGAACAGAAGAATAGAATTTAAGTGCATTACCACCTGTTGTTGTTTCAGGGTTACCAAACATCACACCAATCTTCATTCGAATTTGGTT
>NZ_LWGF01001151.1:0-1125 GCF_001635355.1 Oleiphilus sp. HI0125 | reverse complement strand
AAGGGTTTTTCATAAATAAATCCTTGGGCGTAGTCGCAGCCTAATTGAATAAGTACGTCTTCTTGGCGACGAGACTCTACCCCTTCTGCTAATACTTCTATATTCAAGCTTTTAGCAAGCGTCACGATACTTTGCACCAATGCGCGGTCAGAGCTGTGATTGATGATTTCGTGTACGAATAAACGATCAATTTTGATCTTCGACAAAATATGACTGAACTTTTTGATGTAACCGAGTGATGAGTAGCCTGTCCCAAAGTCGTCAATACTGAAGCTGACACCAAGTTTCAGTAGTTCCTCCAAACCTTGTATTACGTTGTCATCGTAATTAAGAACCAGACGTTCTGTTACTTCTAATTCGACCCACTCAAGACCGCTTTCTTGGGCGAGATCGTTATGAATCCAAGGCATCATCTCACGATGATGGAAGTTCGTTGGGCTGAAGTTTACGGATAAATTGAAGGGTCGATCGAATTTGTCGCGCCAGATTTTGACTTGCTTTGATGCGGTCCTTAATACCCAGCGATCAAGATGGAATATCAATCCAGTTTGTTCAGCAATGGGAATAAAAAGATCGGGTCTCACTTCTCCTAAGTCTTCATCTTCCCAGCGCAATAATGCCTCAAAGCCACTAATCGACATGTCTCTGAGATTAACCAGTGGCTGATAATAAATTTCGAGCTTTTCGTCGCGTAGCGCATTTTGGAGTTTGTTCTTGATCGTGTTTTTGAGCATGACGTCTTGCAACATGCTGGGTTCAAAAAAGGCGAAAGTATTACGTCCTGAGTTTTTGGCGTGATACATCGCGGTATCTGCTTTGCGAATCAATTCTTCTGTTGTTACACCATCATCAGGGAAAAACACTGTACCTAAACTACACCCGAGCTGCAGTTGTGCATTGTTATGCGCAAAGTTTTCACGAAATGAATGAATGATTGATTCCGCAATATCTTCGGCTTCGCGCTTTGTATTGCAGGAGCATGTAGCGATGAATTCATCGCCCCCAAAACGCGCGACGTAGCCATTGTTATTATTGGCAATAAGTTCTTTTAAACGTTTCGCACTTGCTTGAAGAACGCGGTCGCCAACACTGTGGCCTAGACTGTCATTCACTTCTTTGAATCCA
>NZ_LWGF01001150.1:0-975 GCF_001635355.1 Oleiphilus sp. HI0125 | reverse complement strand
AGGGTTTATGTATTCGGAGGCGCTACCTGCCGAACACCTTATTGCCTTTCTGCTAAACAACGCCCGTGAGAAAGAATTACATTCGGGAGATCAAATAGCATTACCACTCGGGATCACAGAACTATAAGACGCCCTTTAAGCGTCCTGTAGCTCACCAACAATCTCTTCATGCAATGCCAAGAATTGTTCAGTCAAACCGTGCTTAGGTGCAAAATAGACCAGCGGCTTATTATTTTGATGGGACTCTTTCATTTTTACGCTGGCTGATAATTTAACATCGAGAACAGGCAATCCCTCTTCAACCAACTCTTCAACCAACTTCCTAGGTAGGCTTGCTCTTGGCTGAAACTGATTCACAACAATTCCCTCTATTTTAAGTGAATCATTATGATCTTCCTGGATATCCTGAATTTCACCCATGATTTGGTAGAGCGCTTTGCGAGAGAAGTCATCACAATCGAAAGGTATCAAAACACGATCTGCAGCAATGAGCGCCGATCGGGTATAAAAATTTAATGCTGGCGCAGTGTCGATGTAAATATCATCGAAGAAAGACTCCATTTCTCTTAATGCCGTCTTTAATTTATAAATCTTGTGCTTTGCTTCTAATTTACGCTCTAGAAACTCCAACTCAGGATGTGAAGGCATTACCGATAAATTATCGTAAGGGCTTTGATGAACAAACTCGCTCGCATCTTTATTGAAAAGATTAAACGACAAGGTCTGCTCAAAAAAATCTGCGACGGTGTGTTTCAATTCACTTGAGGAGACGCCCAACAAGTAATGCGTAGAGTTGCCCTGAGTATCAAGGTCAACCACTAACGTACGACGCCCCTTGGATGCGCTAATTGCAGCCAAGTTACATGTGATACTAGATTTACCAACACCACCTTTTTGATTAAACACCACTCGAATCACTGTCGCTTCTCCTTAAACTTTGACGAGGACACTCTCACCAGCCCAACACCTTTTTTA
>NZ_LWGF01001149.1:0-735 GCF_001635355.1 Oleiphilus sp. HI0125 | reverse complement strand
CAGCAAGGGACAAACCTGCTCCCGCAAGAAACGCCAATACCGCTCTTGGGGCACGTAACTCCCATATAATACGTTCACGTATCGCACTGATTTCAGATTCTTGGCCTGTCAGAAGGCTGAAAGTACTCGAAAGCACGTCATTAAAAGTAATGCTCGCCGCACCGAAGACGACAGAAACAAACAGACTGAACATGGCCACAGCCACGCAAAGGCTTATAAAAACTGTCGTTCGCGTTATGCCTATCATTAACGGTGAACTCCGTATTGAAAGGCGAAACTAACACGTGGATGATCGTATAAAGGATGGCGATCAACCACGCAGCATGTCCGATATACTTCACTAATAAGATCTTCTTTCAGCACATCCTCTGGAGAACCTTGGGCGCATAATTTTCCGTGATTTAAGACAATAATTTCATCACAAAACGCAGCCGCTAAATTCAAATCATGAAATGAAGCAAAGACCGTTACCGGAAGCGCCTTAACTTTACGAAGCACCTCTAATTGAAAATGAATATCTAAATGATTGGTCGGTTCATCCATGATGAGTAGCTGCGGCTTTTGGAGCAAGGCTCGTGCTAAATAAGCCCTTTGCTTTTCACCGCCCGACAGAACTGAAAAGGGCTTCTCTGCAAGTTCACTAAGCTCCATCTCTTTGAGGAGCTGCGCGATCAAGGCATCATCTCCTCGAGTATTCCATTCAAACAAACCCTTATGGGGCGTCAACCCTTGTGC
>NZ_LWGF01001148.1:0-1149 GCF_001635355.1 Oleiphilus sp. HI0125 | reverse complement strand
GAAGATCGTCTTGATAAGCTTGGTTTTATTTGTGAGGCAATGGACTTCGAAGAAGTGACTAACCTTTGGGCGCGTAAAGGCCGCCAGTGGCCGCTCGTTTGTTTTGCTGGCCACACCGATGTTGTGCCAACTGGACCTGAGTACCAGTGGCAATACCCTCCTTTTGAAGCACGCATTGAAGACGGGCATATTCATGGACGCGGTACCGCAGACATGAAAGGTAGTTTAGCGGCGTTTATCACGGCAACTGAGCGCTTCATCGAAAAGTATCCAGAGCATAAAGGCTCTATCGCCTACTTGATTACGAGTGATGAAGAAGGTCCAGCGAAAAATGGAACGGTAAAGGTCATCGAAACCTTAGAAGCTCGTAACGAGAAAATTGACTGGTGTCTTGTTGGCGAACCCTCAAGCACCACAACGCTAGGTGATGTCATTAAGAATGGCCGTCGTGGCTCTTTGAACGCAAAGCTTACTATCAAAGGTAAGCAAGGGCATGTTGCCTACCCGCACCTTGCAGATAATCCTATCCATAAAGCTTCCAGAGCGCTTGCTGAATTAGCAGATATTGAATGGGACCAAGGAAATGAGTTCTTTCCAGCAACCTCTTTCCAAATCACCAACTTTAACTGCGGAACTGGCGCTACTAATGTCATTCCAGGCGTTGGTGAAGTGTTGTTTAACTTTAGATATTGCACAGAGGTGACAGCAGAAGAGCTCACAGAGAAAACCGAAGCAGTACTCGAAAAGTATGACTTAGACTACGACATTGTATGGAACCTGAGCGGACGACCATTTCTTACTGAGGCAGGCCCACTCGTTGAGGCCGCCGTTGCGTCAATTAAAGAAGTCAAAGGAATTGATACCGAGCTATCCACTAGTGGAGGCACATCAGACGGCCGGTTTATCGCGCCAACAGGTGCACAGGTCTTAGAGCTTGGCCCATTAAATGCGACCATTCACCAAGTGAACGAGCACGTAAGCGTTCAGGATTTGAATGATTTGTCAGATATCTATGAAGGTATACTGACGCGGTTGCTAGCGCCATAGTTTACTAGCCCAAGACAATGAATGATCAATTGCCACATCTCAAATGCCCTGTGTGCGGCAAGCCGCTCAAACTCATGGAGCGCACCTTGAGATGTGAGCAAA
>NZ_LWGF01001147.1:0-690 GCF_001635355.1 Oleiphilus sp. HI0125 | reverse complement strand
TCAAAAAGCTGACTTAGCAGGTATTCGTGTGAGCGATGCACAGCTCAACGAGACCTTAGTCAACATCGCAAGCTCAAGCGGTATGACCCTACAGCAATTCCAACAACAGCTGGCGAAAGAGGGTGAAACCTATGCCGCAGCGCGAGAGCAAATTCGTCGTGAAATGCTCGTGTCGCGTGTGCAGCAGCGAGAGGTTGATCGTCGCGTCCGCGTGACTGAGCAGGAAATTAATAACTTCTTGAGTTCCAGTGAGGCACGTGAACGTTCAGGAACAGAATACTATATCGGTCATATTCTGATTTCAGTTCCTGAGGATGCTACGCCTGAACAAGAAGAAGCTGCGCAAGAACGTGCCGATGCCGTGTTAGCAGAGCTAAAGAATGGGGCAGACTTCCAACAAGTTGCGATTGCTCGTTCTGATGGCCGCCAAGCATTAAATGGTGGTGTTATTGGATGGCGTAAAGAGAATGAATTGCCATCGATTGCGGCCGATGTACTGCCAAACTTGGTGAAGGGACAACCTTCTGAGTTGATTCGTTCGGCAAGTGGCTTCCACATTATAACCGCTTTAGATAAACGCGGTGGAACAGAGCAGTGGGTTGAGCAGCGCAAGGTGCGCCATATCTTAGTGGCACCGAGTGCAATTCGTAGCGATCGCCAAGCTAAAGAGATTATCGACAAGCTCTACGA
>NZ_LWGF01001146.1:0-1210 GCF_001635355.1 Oleiphilus sp. HI0125 | reverse complement strand
CTTCGGTGGATATTTTGCAATCAACGACTCTGGCAATTCAAAGTCGAAATCAGAAACCTTCATGTACCCTCTTAGTTTGCTTCAGACTTAATAATTGGTGTTTCGCATTTAACGTCGGCATTTTGAGCACGATGACGCATAACATGATCCAACAATGTAATCGCTAACATCGCCTCAGCAATTGGCGTTGCACGAATACCAACACAAGGGTCGTGACGACCATGTGTCACTACCTCAATTTCGTTACCGAAACGATCAATACTCTTGCCAGGTAGGCGCATGCTTGATGTTGGTTTCAAAGCAATGTGAGCAACAATATCTTGCCCCGAAGAAATACCACCAACGACACCACCAGCATTATTGGAAAGAAAACCTTCAGGAGTCATCTCATCGCGATGCTCAGTACCCTTCTGCTCAACGGAATCAAAACCTGCACCGATTTCCACACCTTTTACTGCATTAATACTCATCAGAGCATGAGCAATTTCAGCATCAAGACGATCAAAGATTGGCTCACCCAAGCCCGGCATCATTCCTGTCGCAATCACCGTGATCTTTGCACCGATCGAATTACCTTCTTTGTTGATGTCTTTCATGTACTCTTCCATCAACGGAATTTTATCCGCATCCGGGCAGAAGAAAGGATTTCCCTCAACGATAGACAGGTCAACATTCTCAACTTTAATCGGGCCTAGTTGAGACAAATATCCCTTAATTTCGATGCCAAAAGCCTGACTTAAATACTTTTTAGCAACAGCGCCCGCAGCGACACGCATCGCTGTTTCACGCGCAGAGGAACGACCACCGCCACGGTAGTCTCTAAAACCGTACTTCTGCGTGTAGGCATAATCGGCATGTGCAGGACGGAAGGTATCAGCAATATTTGAATAGTCTTTTGAGCGCTGATCAGTATTTTCTATAATCATACCGATCGATGTCCCTGTGGTTTTTCCTTCGAAAATGCCACTCAAGATCTTTACTTCATCCGCTTCGCGACGTTGCGTGGTGAAGCGCGAAGTCCCGGGTTTACGACGATCTAAATCGTGTTGAATATCTTCCTCAGAAATCTCAATTCCTGGAGGACAACCATCGATGATACAACCGAGTGCCTTACCATGACTTTCGCCGAAGGTGGTTATCGTAAATAACTTTCCGAAGGTATTACCTGACATCGTATAACTCTTTCGTTTTGCTTATTCTTTAACGGCTT
>NZ_LWGF01001145.1:0-811 GCF_001635355.1 Oleiphilus sp. HI0125 | reverse complement strand
CGCCATAACTAAGACTACCCATACCTGTTAGCATGGTAGAAAGACCGCCATTATCACCTTTCGCAAGAAGTTGTTTGGTGGCTTCACCGTCTGCAGTCCATGCTGCAACAATATCTTCAAGATCAGAAATTAATAGTGTACTTGCAGCTTGAAGATACTCGCGACGACGGTCACAGTTGCCGTTAGTGCAGTTTTCTAGTGAGAAATCTGTTGCTGGACGTGCGCCCGCGCCTTGATTTGTTCCATTAAGATCTTGACCCCATAGCAGGAATTCAATGGCGTGGTATCCAGTTGCTACGTTCGATTCAACTTCATCAATTTCTTGAAGCTGTTCTGATAGCAACGCTGGCGTGATTGATGATGCATCTACTTCAACGCCACCAACGTTAAGCTTTGGATTGGCGATTATGTTTGCAGCGTAATATGGGTTTTCATCAGATTCAGTGCCATAACTAGCGTCAACGTAATCAATGAGGCCTTCGTCTAGTGGCCAAGCATTTACTTTGCCTTCCCAGTCATCAACATATGCGTTGCCAAACCGATATGCTTCGGTTTGTTGGTAAGGTACACGCGCTTCAATCCAAGCTGATTTTGCCGCCGCAAGCGACTCTTCAGATGGAGCGTCTAGCAAAGCTTTGATTGCAGTATCGAGTGTTTTTGCCGTGTTCAATGAGTCGCCATAGTTTGATTGAGCGATACTTACATATTGACTAACCACGTCAGTAGCCGTTGCTGTCTTTTGCGCTGGAGCTTCATCTACAGTACTGCACGCAGTGAGTAGAGCGCCTGAGATAATTGCAGCGCTAACAAG
>NZ_LWGF01001144.1:0-14762 GCF_001635355.1 Oleiphilus sp. HI0125 | reverse complement strand
TGAGTATGTACTCAAACAGCCACACAAACGATTAAGACACAGCATTACGCTAGCTCTCAAGACATCATCCAAGCACTGAATATTGTAAACGCCGCGAAGGAAGCGACAAATGAAGCAAGGTTTTTTGACGCCAAGACAATCAGCCAGTACGTGACACAACAACTTCAGAAAAGCTCAAGAAAACAAGTGGCCGAAAAAGATCTTGATGTTATTAATCTAGTCGGCTTACTGTTTGAGTACATACTCAACGACAATAATTTAGCGCCAGAAATGCAGGCGCTTATTGGTCGCTTGCAAATACCTGTACTTAAAGCGGTCATTCATAATCCTGTATTTTTCAAAGAGCATGCTCATCCGGCTAGAACCTTCATTAACAACTTAGCCACAGCAGCGATTGGCTGGACCAACGACAATCAAAACAGCGCACGAACAAAACTATACGACGAGCTTCGCTCACTCGTAGATGACATTATCGAAGATAAAAGTGGTCACTATGACTGTTTTACAGCGTCAAATTTAAAGTTAGAGCTTTTTATCGCGCGCGAAAACAAACGCCAAAAATTGCTCGAGCAACGTACGAAACTAACAGAAGAAGGACGCATTAAAAGCCGGGTTGCCCAAGAATTTATCGACTCAACTCTAAAAGCACTCGTTGAATCACATAGGAACTTACCTACTAGCATTTCTGAACTTCTAACCGGACCATGGAGACGAGTATTGTTCATCGCATTTCTTCGCGATGCGCAAGAACACAATTGGGATACCTGCAGAAAGACAACTGAAGACTTACTTTGGTGTACTAGAAAACATGCAACACAAAATGACCGTCAAAAGTGGTTAGCTCTGGTACCACGTCTGTTAAAGCAAATAGACGCCGAATTAACTCGTATATCGTTTGACCCCTACTCAGCCAATAGAATGCTTGCAGACATCAAAAAAGATCTTACAAGTATTTTCAGGGAAACAGCACTTAGCAACCAAAATGATGCCAGCCTCAATAAACCAAATAATGCTAGCAGCACAGGCGCAATCACAAAGCAAAAAAGCCTACGCCCTCAACTTAACAAGAATGTTGAGTTGTTAGCTCAGCTGGAAATTGGAAGATGGGTCCAAATAAAAATTAACGGAAATTTGAAACGCTACAAACTGATTAGCAGAGTAGACGAAGCAAACGTATATGTATTTGCCGATAGATTTGGCCTTAATCCAATAGAGTTAAGTTCCCAGCAAGTCGTTGCCCAAATCAACAAGGGAATGATGGTCATTCTCGAGAAAGGCGCGCTCGTTGATAGAGCCTTAAACCACATTCTGAGCAATCTTCAGAGCTAGTAGGCTTAACGTTTAGTTATATGAAACACTATGCCTTAGCCATAGCATTGTCGGTCGCGGCCTGCTCACATATAATCTTGTATACCTTGTTGAATTTGTGGCCCGCCCCGACACCTAATGACACCCAATCTATTCCAGTAACATTAGTTCTGTCTCAAGAGTCTGCTGAAAGCCAAGCCAGTCAAAGTGCGTCTAGCCAAACGAGAAAAACTCAGGAACAATTCTTAACGACGAAAAGTTATAACGACTATAGCCACCTCACTACGAAAGAATCCGCTTCTAATGTGGAAGGGGCAAGCCAACAAGCTAACGCTATTAGTAAACAAGCAGCTAGCAATCAGAATGCTCCTGCACGCAGAATGAAGGCATCAGAACAGCAAATTATTGAACAGCAGAACGATCTAACGGACCCTAGCATCAGGGCTTTATCAACAAAAGACCTTCCTGTTATGACCGAATATGAACAGGCATTGCTGCAGCATTTACTGGACCGAGAACTTTACACTCAGCTACATCAATTCATGCAGAACGTCGACATTCCACGGATCGACTTCACAATTGAAATAAAGCTATTTGAAAATGGAGCGATCAAGTCGGCCTCGATCAAAAACAAAAGCGCGAATATACCTATTGAGCGCATTGCGACGACGGCAGCGTATAACGCAAGTCCATACCCTAGACCACCAGAATCCGACTACGAAATCCTTTATACGTATGCCGTCACTATGTCGTATAAAAAGACGGGGAATATTCAATAAGGATAGATTGACTCTGCATACAATTGGATCTCTTCCAATAAAAATGCTTTGTCAGAGCCATGCTCAACTCCTTGAGCAGCCGCCTGTAAATCTTTCGCAAATGCATCAAAGTTCAAATATCCGTTTTCACCGCCAAGAAGCCTAGCCATACAATGTTGACTCCACTTCTCTCGCTCTTCAGAATTTAATACCTCTGGATAGTTTCGTGCCTTATATCTAAATAGCATCTCATCAAGACGTGAATCCTGAAAGGCAAACTGAGCATCTTCGAGTTCTTCTGGCGGCATATTTCGGAGGCTCGTCAATTGCGCCTTGTCTTGCGGCGAGAAAAAACCTCCAGAATAGATCATCAAATCTGGATCGGTGGGCTGAGCTCTATCTTCATCAGCAACAAACACCTCCCTAACATGCGAAAAAGCCGACATATCTGCTTTAAGAAGCTTCACATGCTCTCTCATAAGATCGAGATCCATCCCCCAAGCCTTTAAACGCTCTTCGGGAATGACCTTAATCATTGACGCTGGCGCGAGCATTGGGCATTTATTCAAATGAATTAACTTCAAAGCAGGACGAATATTTACTGGGTTACCTGAACTATCTAGTTCAGTTTTTTTATACAACAGCGCCTTGATCTCATCGGATGAATGCTGAAGAAGAACATTGGGGTTCTGACGAAGGTCAAAAGCAATAATTGCATTTTTATTAGTAGGATGCGGCATCAACGGATACATCATCCCTATACAACCCTTATCTACGGCAATTTTTGACGATACATGCAAAAACGGTTGCCCTTGATGCTGATCCAGAAAATTTTGGACTGCGGTCTTACTGCGCATATCGAATGCAAATTTGTATAAAGCTGGCTGCCTTTGCTTAATCAATTTGGCTAGTTCAATCGTGGCATACACATCAGACATAGCGTCGTGCGCAGCCTCATGCGCGATGCCATTTGCTTCTGTTAACTTCTCTAGTCGGAAGGACACCTTGCCATCATCGCCAGTAGGCCAATTAATACCGTCAGGACGTAAAGCATAAGCAAGCCGAACAACATCAATAATGTCCCACCTAGAATTCCCGTTTTTCCACTCTCTTTCATAAGGATCATAAAAGTTGCGATAAAACAGGTTTCTGCTCACCTCATCATCAAATCGGACACTGTTGTAACCCGCAACGCAGGTTTCTGCCTGACAAAAGATTTCCGAAATGTTTTTTGCAAACTGAGCTTCTGAAACACCCTCTGCCATTGCTTTTTGTGGAGTGATACCAGTGACCAGACACGCTTGAACAGAAGGCAGATAATCTTCTGTTGGCTGTGAGAAGATAGTAACGGGCTCTTCGATGATATTGAGTTCGAGATCCGTTCTTACACCAGCAAACTGGCATGGTCGATCTCTTTGAGGGTCAGCACCAAACGTTTCGTAGTCGTGCCAAAATATAGTTTGCATAGAGGTTAGGCCTAGAAATAATTAGGACCTAATAGTAAACGCGTAGAAGACGAAGATGAAGTTAGAATAAACCGTTTCCGCGATCGATATATTCTAATCGGACACGATCCGTACCGCCTGCATTCAAACCACTATTCATATCGATCTGCATCGCCGTCGGTAGGTTAATGAAAGCGCCTAGATCTGTATTAAGCGATCCGTCTGAAGTCATCCATTCCGTCGCTTGTTTCTGGAAGCCAATAAAGAAGTCTTCAGTGTATTCCACTGCACCTGTGTCGGCGTTTCGCTCACCAATATCAAGTGTTTTGAAATCACCTAAGTCATAGCAATACCAGCCTGTTGAGCAATCTGTCGTACCACCGGTAAATTCGCGAGCCACACCGAAATTTGTTGATCTAGAGTTATCAGGATCACCTGCCGCATTCAGAAGCTGCGACTCGTAACGAGTTCCAAAGTCATCAACAATGTCCATCTCAACATTGCCTGAAATACTTCCAAAATCGCCAGACAACTGACCTCTCGCTTCGCCAAAACCAATACGAAAACCGATCAGCTCATTATTGTCGTCTCGTGCAATTTCAAAATATGGATCATTCAGCTCAAACGGAATAATTTCATTCACGTCATAGGTATTACCATCAAGCTGAACTTTAGATGAATCTGTAGAAATCGAACCCAAGCCGAGGTTTGAAACTTGTAAATCAGCCTCAAGACTTTCGCCTGTTTTTGCATAGCGGCCCGCCTCAAGATTATCGATATTCATTTGGATCTCAGCTTCCATACCCAACGTTACACGGGTATAACTTGTCGATCCTATTTGGTCTACATCAAACGCTACAGCCGCTTGACCAGATACTTCGCCTAATTCTTCATCAGAAATAGGACGCAGTTCAGCAGACGCAACGACAGGCATCAACGCCAGGGTTGCCAACACTAAACTTAACTGGTTCTTCGCTTTCAAAATCACGTCTATATGAGCCTTTTCTACCTTCTTCTGTTCGGCAATTTAAAAAAATAACTGCGTAAGTTCTTATTGTTTTAATGTTTGTTCTTATATTTCAGAATGTAACTGTACCCGAAACAGACTTTTTCATATGTGATGACGACCACACTGCCCTAGCTACAACGCTGGATTTAACAGACTTTTACGGAATATTAGAACGGCATCACAAACAACAAAACCCGATAAAACTGAGGATATTTGGTAGAGTGGAAATCACATAAATGCTCATCAATAAAAAAGGCCCGTATAACAACGAGCCCTTTTAGAGTATATAGATTGCTTATTCAGCAGCGGAGCTTACAAGCTCCTTTAGTTCGCCAGATTCATACATTTCAGTGACGATATCACAACCGCCAACCAGCTCACCTTTTACATAAAGCTGAGGGAATGTCGGCCAATTTGAGTAAGTCTTAAGATTTTCTCTAATTTCAGGATTATCTAATATATTAATGTACGCGAAACGTTCACCGCATGCCATCAAAGCTTGAACTGTGCGCGCAGAGAAGCCGCACTGAGGTTGCTGTGGCGTTCCTTTCATATAAAGAAGGATTGAGTTTTCTTCAATCTGTTGCTTAATCGCGTCCATAATTGACATATAGTTTACCCTTACTCAGTAAAAATTAGCCGCGTATTTTAACAGCTAAGCCCCAGACGACCAAGCTCCACCGCCTGGAGTTTTAATGTTTATTACATCGTTTTGCTCGACTTGAATCCGGGCTTTAGCAGGTAGCACTTGATCATTAAGCGTGTTCACTCCGCATTTACCCGCGCCTGCACTAACTCCCCAAGGTTGGTTCATCCGCCTTTCTGTTAGCAGGGTAACGGATGCAGGTGCAGTAAAACGATAGGACCGAGACAAACCGCACCCTCCATCATACTCCCCTTTGCCGCCAGATCTTCTGCGGATTGAGTATTCGGTAATTTGTATTGGGTAATGTAACTCCAAACTTTCTACGGGGGTGTTCAAGGTATTCGTCATATGACATTGCACTGCATCAAGACCCGACGAACCCGAGTTCGCACCCATGCCACCAGCAAGCGTTTCATAATAATCCCATGACTCCGCACTACTCGATTTATTACCCATTGCGATATTGTTCATCGAGCCCTGTGCAGCAGCCGGCATATCTAAGCCGAGCTTCAACAAACACCCCTGAACCACATCGACTACTCTCATACTTGTCTCTACATTTCCAGCAGCGACCGCCGATCCTTTAGGGGCATTTAACATGCTTCCATAAGGACAAATAATATCGATAAACCTAAACACGCCATCGCACTTCGGTGCATATTCAGGCAACAAGCATGCGATGACATAGTAAACAGAAGATGCGGTAACACTCTCAGGGCAATTGAGGTTTCCTTTAACTGACTGACCAGTCCCAGAGAAATCAAACACGAGTCGCTCTCCGGTAGATCGCAATTCGAGATGAATCGGAATTTTCTCGGCACCGAAACCATCTGAATCTAGTACATCGCTAAACTCAACGCTTTCTATTGGTAGCTTGGAAATAAATCCTTGCATCAAAGTTAAGCCGTACTCATTTAATGCAGCACAACGTGCATTGAAATAGACTCCACCGTGCTGAATCCCATTCAGCCAATCAGTCATCCTCATTAGCCCAGTTTGATTAGCACTAATCTGAGCCAAAAAATCTTCAGGCAGCTCGCTGTCACAATTTGGCTCGATGCTGCGAATACGCCGCGCTAACTCATCAACAATGATGCCCTTATCAATAATCTTTTGTGGTCCGAGAACAATCCCTTCTTCAAGCAAGCTATCGCTCAAGGGCATTGAACCAGGCGCTTCACTACCAATATTCGCATGATGAGCGCGATTCACAACAAAGCCATGCAAAACATCAGATAGGAACAATGGTGCAATCATCGTTACATCTGGCAGATGCGTCCCACCCTTGAACGGATCATTCACTACGACCATGTCACCTTCTGACCAATCGAACATAGCAACGAGATCCTTCATGGCATACGCCATACTCCCAAGATGCACAGGAATATGCGCTGCCTGAGCTAAAATACGGCCCTCACTATCAAATAACGCACAAGAGAAATCGAGACGATCTTTGATGTTTGGTGACAATGCACTTCGTTGTAAGACAAAGCCCATTTCTTCACAGATCGTGTTCAATTTTCCAGAAAAAATAGCTAATTCAATTCCACTTATTTTCTCTTGCATTAATAACTCCACATTACTATTAGTTCGCGCCCGCAAATAAAGCACGAGAATACTTTGTCTTTGCTACACTTGATTCAGACGCAACTATAAATGAAAACGAACAAAACAATCATTAAACACATGATTGATTGAGAAATAACAAGATACACATGACAGATAATGCAGTAATGAATACTTATGGGAAGCTTGCCGTTTCTTTCGAGAATGGAGACGGCAGCTGGTTGTTTGATACCGATGGAAACAAATACTTCGATACATTTACCGGCGTCGCTGTAAGTGGGCTCGGACATTCCAATCCAGCCGTCGCCAAGGCAATTAAGCAACAATGTACCCGCCTACTTCATAGTTCGAATATCTTTCATTCAAAGCTTCAACAACAATTGTCTCAGAAGCTTTGCGAACTATCGGGATTGAACAAAGTATTTCTGTGCAACTCGGGTCTCGAAGCAAATGAAACTGCAATCAAGATCGCGCGCAAACATGCATACGACCAAGGCAATCATAGTCCTGTCATCATTACCTTCAAAAACAGTTTTCACGGTCGATCCCTTGCAACAATATCTGCATCAGGGAACGACAAGATTAAACATGGTTTCGGCCCGTTAGTTGATGGCTTCATTCATTTAAAGCTGAATGATTCCGAGGCCTTACACTCCGCGTTTGAGCAGAACGCTAATATCGCGGCAGTAATGTTAGAACCCATACAGGGAGAAGGCGGCATTCATTTAGCAGAGACCTCTTTTCTCAAAACTGCTCGAGAGCTTTGCTCAAAACATTCTGCCCTACTCATTTGTGACGAAATACAAACGGCTAACGCGCGAACTGGGAAATACTTTGCATATCAGCACGCCAACATTCAACCCGACATAGTAACCCTCGCAAAGGGTCTCGGTAATGGTTTTCCGATTGGCGCGTGTATCAGTTCTGACGAAGCAGCAAACAGTTTAATTCCGGGCAGTCATGGCTCTACGTTCGGTGGCAACCCACTGGCATGTGCCGCCGCAATGGCGGTAATTGAAGAGATTCAAAGCAAACATCTTGAACAAAGAGCAGAATCTTTAGGACAACACATTAAGTCGGCGCTAGAGGATGCGCTTCTGGGAGCAGACTATGTCGCTGACATAAGAGGCAAAGGCTTGATGATCGGCATTGAGATGACAGACCCTTGCTTTGCTCTAGTACCACTAGCAAAAGAAAAAGGGATACTTCTAAACGTTACATCTGACAATGTGATTCGATTGCTTCCAACTTTAAGTCTATCTGATGAAGAGTGTGATTTTTTGATTGACGCAGTCATCCAGATTGTGCGTTTATACGCGGCAGACGATAGAGCTCAACCACGAGCTAAATAAACCAGATAAAAACTGCTTCCTGTTTGCCGGACTAATTAATGCCAAACTTCCTAAAAATCAGTCAACTTCAATGTCAGTACGATGAAAAGACTGTCCTTAACGATCTTAATTTCACATTAGATAAAGGCGAGTTAGCGGCACTTTTGGGACCAAGCGGTTGCGGAAAAAGTACACTTCTACGTGCGATAGCGGGATTCGAAAAAATCCAAAACGGCCAGATAGAAGTCAATCAAACTCTCTTATCTTCTCCTAGCGTATCCATTCCACCAGAAAAGCGGAAAATAGGAATGGTATTCCAAGACTACGCTCTGTTTCCGCATTTAACGATTGAACAAAACATTGCTTATGGCTTGGATAAACAACAAGCGAAATCGCCGAATAAACGAATAGAGAAGCTTTTAGACCTGATTGACTTATCCCAGCATCGAACGCGCTATCCACATGAGCTTTCTGGTGGGCAGCAACAACGTGTTGCGCTAGCCCGCGCTTTAGCACCAGAACCCGAATTAATTCTGTTTGATGAGCCATTCTCCAACCTAGACGCAGATCTCCGAACGCGATTAGGTGGAGAGGTGAGACAGATACTAAAAGACTTAAACACCAGCGCAATTTTAGTAACACACGATCAATCTGAAGCATTTGCGATGGCAGATAAAATTGGCGTTATTCAACAAGGAAAGGTTATTCAAACCGGCTCAGCAAATCAGTTGTACCATCAGCCGAAATCAAAATTTGTAGCGCAATTTATCGGCAAAGGTAGCTTCATATCTGGTAAAGCCGTTAACGAATCTACGATTGAGACCTCATTAGGGCAACTAAATGCCTGCTCTGCAAATGGAGAACTTGTTGAAGGAGAGAACGTTGAACTACTCGTTCGACCAGAGGCGGTCACGATAGATACGTCGAGTTCAACACAAGCAACGATTACAGGCTCAGCTTTCGCAGGCGGGACAACTTATTTTAGTTTGTCAGTTCACGAAATAGAATTAGAAATATCGCTAGGAAGCCAATTAGATCTACAAGTTGGCCAAACCATACCTATTAGTTTAGCCAACGGGCAACTCATCGCGTTTAAGACGTCGGTTTAAAGCTCTGCACACAAGCAACAGCCATTTTCCAACCCGAGACATATTTATCACGTTCACTCGAGTCTAAGTTTGGCTCAAATCGCTGTTCTAACTTCCATTTATTCGCAACGTCATTTAAACAGCTGTAAAGCCCTGCTTGAACCGCTGCGATATATGCTGCTCCCAACGCGGTTGTTTCAACTATTTCAGGACGCTCTACAGGCACATTGCATAAATCAGATAAACACTGGGCGAACCAGTCATTCACGATCATGCCTCCATCCACGCGCAAACTCTCAACATGAGCACCGTCGCGAATCATCGCTTCTAATAAATCATTCGTCTGGTGCGCGACAGATTCTAAACCAGCAGTGACGACTTCGTTGGCCCCAGTGTCACGTGTAAGTCCTAATACCGCCCCGCGCGCATCAGGGTCCCAGTAAGGGGCTCCTAGACCTGTAAAAGCCGGAACCACATATAAGGCATCTTGATAACCGACCTCTGTCGCAATCGCTTCCGATTCATGTGCATTTTCAATGACGCCAAGTCCGTCTCTTAACCACTGCACCGCAGCACCAGCAACAAAGATACTCCCTTCCAAGGCATAGACCACTTCACCATTGAAACGATAAGCCACCGTTGATAACAGCTTATTATCTGAGCGAAGGGCCGTGTCTCCGGTATTGAGAATCACAAAGCAACCTGTACCATAGGTACTCTTCAACATGCCTTTATCAAAACATGCTTGTCCAACAAGAGCCGACTGCTGATCACCGATCATCGCAAGTATTGGAACTGGTGCGCCAAGCCACTCTTCACTGCAGACACCAAAGTCAGCACCACAATCTTTTACTTCGGGTAAAACTGATTTAGGAACGTCAAATAACGCTAGTAATTCGTCATCCCATTGCTGATCTATGATATTGAAAAGATTGGTTCGAGAAGCGTTTGTGGCGTCCGTTGCATGCACCTCTCCATCAGTAAGCCGCCAGAGCAAATAGCTATCAATCGTACCAAAAGCCAAATCACCCTGATCTGCCAATACCCTAGCGCCATCGACATTATCTAAGATCCAAGCAATTTTTGTCGCAGAAAAATATGGATCTAACAGTAACCCTGTTTTGTCACGCAGTGTTCCTTCATCATAATTAGAGCGCAGTTTAGAACAGATAGACGCTGTACGTCGGTCTTGCCATACAATCGCGTTATAAATAGCTCGACCGGTTTTTCGATCCCAAACTATCGTCGTTTCTCGTTGGTTAGTGATACCGATTCCCTTAATGTCCTTCGCTGCAATCCCTGCTTTCGAAACAACCTCTCGCATTACCTCAAGAGTCGACGTCCATATTTCTTCAGGGTCATGCTCTACCCAACCGTTATTTGGAAAGTACTGAGTAAACTCTTTCTGAGAAGTACCCAGATGATTGCCATCTTGATCAAACAATAAAGCACGAGAGCTCGTCGTTCCTTGATCTAATGAGAGGATATAGCTCGCCATTGTTATAATTATCCTTTTGAAAACAGCCGCAATTGAGTGATGTAACAATACGAATTTATTCTTTTTTTTCAATCTCAACTTATTACTTGTGTGAAATTGACGATTGCGTTCACAAATCCACAATACAAATCGCTATGCTAAATCCAACGTTCAATATCGATAACAGGAATCAAGGATGACAGATAAACAAGCGGCCTATGATCTCTTCATCATTGGAGGCGGCATCAATGGGTGCGGCGTGGCGAATGATGCTGCGGGACGAGGTTTAAAGGTATATCTATGCGAACAGAACGATCTAGCTTCAGGAACGTCATCAGCGAGTAGTAAACTGATTCACGGTGGATTGCGTTACTTAGAGCATTACGAGTTCCGCCTCGTGCGAGAAGCCCTCGCTGAACGAGAGGTACTTTTAAATATCGCACCTCATCTCGTCGAACCGCTTAAGTTTGTGCTTCCACACCGTCCTCATCTGCGCCCTGCTTGGCTGATTCGTTGCGGTCTTTTCTTATATGACCATTTAAGCAAGCGAAATAGTTTACCGAGTGCGACATCTATAGATTTGGGAACAGAAAAAGGGCTTAAGGCTTCCATAAAAAGAGGTTTTGAATACTACGATTGCTGGGTAGATGACGCCAGATTAGTCATCACAAACGCAATCCAAGCAAAGCAAAACGGCGCGGTCATTTCTACCAATATGGAATGCCTTGGCGCAACCTATAATGAACGCGAAAGACTTTGGCATATACGCTGCCTAAATAAACTGACTAATGAAACGGTCGATGTTTCGGCACGCCATATAGTCAACGCAGCAGGACCGTGGTTAAGCAAAATCTTTGAACAAAAAGTCTCTCAACTCAAACCAAGTAAACAAATTCGACTGATAAAGGGCAGCCACATCGTTGTTCCTCGAGTTCCAAATGGTGACTCTGCATATATATTACAGAACGAAGATAAACGAATAGTTTTTGTACTGCCATACCAAACAAATTACTCGATTATCGGAACGACTGATCAGGAGTATCTAGGAGATATAAATAAAATAGAAATTGATCAATCAGAAATCGATTACTTGCTCGACGTACATAACCAGCACTTCATTCATCAATTAGGGTCCCAAGATATTGTCAGTACTTATTCTGGGGTAAGACCATTATGTAATGATGAGTCATCAGATCCCTCAGCGATTACCCGTGATTACACTATTGATACGCAAAGCATTGACGGTCACTCAGCATTCATATCGATCTATGGCGGAAAAATAACAACTTACAGAAAGCTCGCGAATGCCGTTATGGCACAACTACAACGTTATGTTCCAAACTTACAAGAGGAATGGACAGAGCGACATCCACTAATAGGCAATTCAAAGCTTGGAATGACAAGACAAGGGATCACAGACCATCTTACAAGCCATTACCCGTGGCTCACGTCTAGCCTAGTTAGACGCTATGCATCAAGTTATGGGTTGCTAGCAGAGAATTTTTTGACTGGACGAGAAAGTATTAACGAGCTCGGTCAAGACTTCTCTAACGGCTTATATCAAGCTGAGGTAGATTACCTGATTAAAGAAGAATGGGCGCGAAATGCAAAAGATATATTATTGAGAAGAACCAAGCTCGGCTATCAGTTTTCAGATTCACAAGAGAAAACACTGCGTACTTACATTCAATCGTATCTGAATGAACCCAATATCACCCATTTAAACAGCGCTTGAGGTTAATCTAGCGCTGATGCACCTTGCTGCCTCGGCCATACAAGACTAAATTTGGCACCGCCAAGCTCTTCGCTCTTGCCAAGGAATGCTTGCCCGCCGTGCCAATACAAAATCCGACGAACAATAGATAATCCTAAGCCGTAGCCACCTGATGCCCTTGTGCGGCTATCATCTAATCTGGCAAATGGTGTAAATACAGACTCCCAATCTTCCTGAGGGATTCCTAGGCCATCATCTTCAACGTCGACCCGACACGTTTCTGAATCGCAACTAACGTTCACTTTGACTACACCCGAAGCGTAACGTGTCGCGTTACCAACCAAGTTTTGAATAGAGCGATGAATATATCGCGGTTCTATTTCGGTCTCCGCCCAGTCATCTGAATCTCGCTGAATAACTGCTTGTATATCTAGATTTGGACGCCCCACACTTTGCTCATCAACTACTTGATGGACAATATCCAACAAATTTGCCTGATGAAACGATAGTATCGGACCACCCTGCTCAAGCCTTGCGTAAGTTAAAATCTCATCAATTAGCTCATCTAACTCTTGAATGTCGCCATCGATTTCTTGCGCTTGCTTCCTAAGCGCTTCTTGATTTGGACAATCTTCAATCATTTGAACGCCAAAACGAATGCGCGCGACAGGTGTTCGCAACTCGTGCGAGACAGCGTGTATCATTTCCTTTTGTACAAGCATCAATCGCTGAATATGATCGGCCATCACGTTGAAAGCCGAGCTAAGCCTTTCAATCGCTTCACTCCCCTCGCTCACGTTCTTAACGCGGGCGTCTAATTCACCGCGGGCAATACGCTCTGCCACGGTTTCAACAGCACGCAACTTACGCTCATAGCCTTGAACAAAAATAGCAACCAGAGCGTACAGCGCGGATAAAACACCCGATATTAATAACACTACAACAGGAATCGAAACCAGACTAAACGGAGTCCAAAACTGAAGTCGATAGATAGTACCATCACTGGAACGCAACAGAGCTGAAACAGAATCACTAGAAATTGTTAAGTAATATCCTTGGTCGGATAAACTATCTAGAGCAGCTTGTGACTTTAAGGATGGGGAATCAACTACTTGGTAAAGCTGTAAACCCCAAGATTGTGCAAGAGCTGTTGCCTGCTCAACACTGCTTGAAAATAACTGTTGCTTAAACAACGAAATATACAACTTATAAATGCTACTGCCACTTTGATCAGACTCAAGCTCCAACAACAAATCATCATTCAGACGGGCGTACACTTTAAATAGATCGTCTTGATCAGTTAATACAACTTGACCTAACTCTAAACGAGCACGTGTGAGATCAGAAACAGAATGCTGCTCATCTGACACGACACTTAACGAGTTCACGTCAACACGATCTAAAAGATGCTGATGCTTTGCGAAATGCGACATTATTGGGCTAACTACGTCGCTCCAATAATGCTGGTGTCTAACAAAATTTGACGTGCTATAAATGAGCGTAACCAGCAGCCCCAAAGCCACAAGACAAATGGCTAAGCGACTGAAGATTCTTAAAGAGGGATTGTTCACAACTTCTTACCGGGGCTATGCTTCCTTAACGAAAAGATAGCCTTTACTGCGGACGGTCTTAATACGACGAGGGTGAACTGGGTCATCACCGATCTTAGGACGAATACGAGATACTCGAACATCAATCGAACGATCCTGTCCGTCATACTCGATACCCCTTAATGCCGTAAAGATCTCTTCCCGACTAAGTACATTACCCGCATTGCTTGAGAGCAACCAAAGAAGATCAAACTCTGCACTGGTGAGATCAATGCTCTCATCATCTAGCCATGCTTCGCGCATCGAAGAGTCAACGACTAAGTTATTAAATACGAGGCGTGTCGCTGCTTCACCGTCAGCACTAGATTGCGAAGTATCTGCATGCGTTTCAACATCTTTAATACGACGTAAAAGAGCTCGGATACGCGCCAACAAAACTCTTGGACGAACAGGCTTAGACATATAATCATCAGCGCCCATCTCTAATCCAAGCACTTGGTCCAAATCATCAGTCCGAGCAGTCAGCATGAGAATTGGACCATTGTAGCTAGGTCTAACCTTGCGACAAATGGATAAGCCGTCTTCACCAGGCAGCATTAAATCTAAAACTACCAAGTCAGGTTTCTCATTTACAATTCGGTCTACAGCGTTCGTACCATTGCCTTCAACTGAGACAACAAGACCATTACTTTCTAAGTACTCTTTAGTAAGCCCTGCTAAACGCTCATCATCTTCGACAATTAGGATTTTCCACGCTTCGTTTTGATCTTCTACTTCCATCTGCTTTTTCTTATAAATACTGGAGTTGATGAATACACGCACCTTCTAATGCAAGAGAATCTACACTTACACCTAAATACGCATTGTTAC
>NZ_LWGF01001143.1:0-915 GCF_001635355.1 Oleiphilus sp. HI0125 | reverse complement strand
CCTCTGAGGTTCCAAGCCATGACGTCGAAATGCACCCAAGGGGTTTCATTGCTAATGAATTTTTCGAGGTATAGTGCAGCTGTGATAGCGCCACCGAATCCGGTTTCTGCTGAATTCAGGGTATCGGCAAAATGGCTTTTAAGCATGTCGTTGTAGGCTTGGTGCAACGGTAGGCGCCAAATAGGATCTAAGCAATCTAGAGCGCTTTCGTTGAGTCCTGCAGCCACTTCTTCATCGTTACAGAAGAAGCCAGGGAGTTCTGTGCCCAGTGCTACGCGGCATGCGCCGGTCAATGTGGCAAAGTCAATAATCAGCTCGGGGCTTTCGCTACATGCATCATCCAATGCATCGCAAAGAACTAAACGACCTTCAGCGTCGGTATTGTCTATTTCGACCGTAAGGCCTTTTCTAGATTCAATAATATCGCCGGGTCTAAATGCATTACCAGATATAGCGTTTTCAGCCGCAGCAACGAGAACACGTAATCGAATTGGAAGGTTTTGTGCCATGATGAGCTTGGCCAAGCCAAGCACGTGTGCAGCGCCGCCCATATCCTTTTTCATCTGACGCATGAAGTTGCCAGTTTTAATATTCAGACCGCCACTATCAAAACAGATACCTTTACCAACTAGTGTAATAGCTGGCGCGTCTTCGTCGCCCCAAACGAGTTCGAGTAGGCGAGGTTCGTGCACAGAAGCTCGGCCAACAGCGTGAATAAGTGGGTAGTTTTGATCTAAAAGTTCTTGGCCGATAATTTCACTGAAGCTGCCTTCGTAAGCACTTGCGAGAGCTTGCATGGTTTGCGCTAGATCTTCGGGCATCATATCTGAGGCGGGAGTATTGATTAGATCGCGCGTAAGTACGATAGACTCGACCATATTATTGGCTTCTGACAACAGGCTCTCATCATCGATG
>NZ_LWGF01001142.1:0-563 GCF_001635355.1 Oleiphilus sp. HI0125 | reverse complement strand
CTTTCACGAGCGTCACTTTATCGCCTTCAACGAGGTCATTACCGACGGCATCTTTCAGAACAGGAACATCGTCCACTTGATTGGGGTCCCACTCTAAACCGCATTCAGGACAAATCAGTAAAGATCGATCCTGATATACGTATTCAGACTGGCAACTCGGACAGTTAGGTAGTGTCTCTGACATCGTTTTGCGCCTTAGCGAGTTCGTTACGGCGCGCATAATGCCATGATTCTTTTGAATTGTGTATCCGTTCTCAACTAGCCATATCGGCTGTTCTGTTGGGTGAACAGCACAGCTCTACTGCAAATGTCAGAAAGCTAAGAAATTAAGCCAGCTTCAAGCAATTCATGAATAAGCAGTTTCTTTTCTACTTCTTCTTTCTTGCTACTAGTTTCTACTAAGGCCATACGTTCCAAGAAAGGCTTTGCTTGTTCTGAGTGATCGCCATCAGTAAAGGCTTTGAAGAGTGTTTTAAACATTTTCATTTTGTCGCTCTGAAGCGCTTTTAGCTGCTTCAAACAGGCGCCAATTTGAAGTTCTTGCTCCGTAAAATCAGTCCCCA
>NZ_LWGF01001141.1:0-1440 GCF_001635355.1 Oleiphilus sp. HI0125 | reverse complement strand
CAATCATGTCTTTCGTGTTGTCATTGGTTAGCAGCAAACTGATTAAATCAAATCCCGGAGCCTGACCTGACTTCAAGCGCGCCTCTTTTTCGCGCCATAACTCCGAGAAGCCCTTTGCCATGGCACCAGCAACTTCGAAGGCTTGAGCGGTATACCCGGTCCCACCGGTGGTTTCGGGGGATGCTGCAGCCACGTCAGACCAGAAAGCCAATTTACGACGTTCTTCGTAGGGGAAATCCAATAAAGTTGCCAACATGCGACTTGTTAACTCTATTGATACGCAGTCCACCCAATCAAAAGGCTCATCTACCGGCAAGTTATCAAGCACATCACAGGTTCGCTGACGAATTAAGGACTCCATTTCCTTTAAATTCTGAGGAGCAACAACGCCTTGAACAGCTTGTCGTTGAACATCATGTTTAGGGGGATCCATCGCAATAAAGGTTTGAATTTCGATACCTTCAGGTTGCGGGCCTATCGATATAATAGGTTCGGCAGAAAAAAGCTCATGATGCTTATCAACATACATAATGTCTTCGAAACGTGTCACCGACCAAAAAGGTCCAAATGGACTGTTCGCTTGATAGTGCACCGTACTCTCATCTCGTAGACGTTGAAAATACTCCAACCACCGCCCCTGTCGAAACAAAAAAGGATTGCTGACATCAATTTCACCCAATGAAAGATCAGCAACAGGAGGAATTGGGGTTTCAGTAAATGTCGGAATAGCGCGCGCTAAACCCAAACGCTTTTTGAATTTTTGAAAGGCATGCGCTCCCTTAATTTGCAGATGCATAGGAACAAGCGCGGTACTCTTTTCAATCACAGGCTCTAAAAGTTTCATTGGTCTTTTACCTTCGTTGCACTATGTGACATTACATCTGGAATTCAGGAAGTTTGACGACCATCCCGTTGTCATCAGCGCTAAGTCGAACCTGACATGCAAGTCGTGATTCTTCTCGTTTCTCTGGCGCCATATCTAGCATTTGAGCTTCTTCTAAATTGATTTCACCCAATTGATCACGCCATTGTGGGTCTATAAACACGTGGCACGTGCCGCACGCGCATTCCCCACCACAATCCGCATCAATACCCGGCACCATATTTTCGGTCGCCACTTCCATTACAGACTGCCCATTCTCATAACTTAGAGAATGCTCTGTCCCATCGTGTTCGATCAGGGTTATCGTGCTCATGCTTTACCTCTTATTATTTTCACGTGCGATTCTGATTAAGTGAGGCAAAGATTAGAGTGTCAAACACATACAAGGGAGGTCATTTATTGCCATTCGAGAGTCATTTATTGACATCGCAGGGTCATTTAAAGACACTATAAGAAAGACGACCACTATTGGCGTTATCCACCACCACAGTGACATGAGATCGCGATAACGATGAACGAAGCCGCAACCATCCCCTCGAACTATTCAAGACTGATAG
>NZ_LWGF01001140.1:0-857 GCF_001635355.1 Oleiphilus sp. HI0125 | reverse complement strand
AGAAAGTATCGAAAATTTAATAACTAATATTGCATTTTAAGTTCTTACTCTGCATACGAGCGCTAATAGAATATCTCTACAGCCAGAAAGGCAAAGAAAAACCCTATTGCCCAAACCACCACAGAAGACCAGTACATCCAAGCACTAACGCGTCGCAATCGCATACATGCTCTCGCCTGCTCCGGATCAATGGGACAAGGGGCATTTCGCGCATTCCAACGCATTGACCCTGCAAACAAAATCATTACGCCAGAAACACCGAAGGTCCATGCTTTGTATTTTGAAAGCGCGATCAACCATGGTGCTGTTGAAACTAAACCTGCTAGGGCCGCCCCTGCACCAAGCATCACAAACAAAGCAGGTAATGCACAACACACCAAGGTGGCAAGCGAGGTAAACAAGCTTAGCGTCGGAGCGATCGTGTCTTTAATGCCATAGTTTGAAACATCATTTGAGACGTCTTCTTGGCCATCCATTATGAGCACCCTCTCGCGATACCCACGAGGTTATAGCCTGAATCTTGGATCAAGGTCGTCACAGTTTCATCATCTATCTCAACACCGGCTTCAGTCGCTACCACGACTTTACCTGCATTCAAATCGACATCGACACCGGTCACGCCCTCTTGCTCTCCAAACACCTTTTCTACGGCCCGAGCGCAGAAATCGCAAACTAGACCATTCACGGTAATATCAATGGTATTCTCACAAGCCGCCCCTTCCGCGCTCGCCGTTTGCTTTTCTATGCTTAGCCCGTCATGCGTATGATGATGCCCTGTGTTGTGATTCATGTGTTGTTCACCGGCAGAGTAGCCATTGCTTGTTAAACCAATCATCAACAAAGAAATAAAGATCAAC
>NZ_LWGF01001139.1:0-556 GCF_001635355.1 Oleiphilus sp. HI0125 | reverse complement strand
ATAATCTCGCGCTTGCGATGCAGGCATGCTTGAAAATCTTTGAGTTGAGTCAACAAGAGTTTGAGTCCAATCAGTTGGAGTTATGTGCGCAAGCAATTTCAAAAACTCAGGTCTCTGGTCGCTTAGAGCGTGTCTCAGAAAACCCTGAAATCCTGTTCGATGTGGCGCATAACGGCGCGGCGGCAAAATTACTTTCTAGTCACTTAAAACAAAAATATTTGGGCCGAAAATTGATTGCTGTGTTTTCGTGCTTGAAGGATAAAGACTTACGTGAGATTGTATTGGCGCTCGACGGGGTGATAACCCAATGGCATATCGCTGAGCTTGATGGGCCGCGCGCGCGTCCTCTCGAAGAGATGTCTTCTCAAATGATTGGCATGTCTCAGGAGGTTTGTACGTTCAATAGCCTCAAAGAGGCGTTTGAGGGGGCTAAGTCCATAGCGATGTCGAGTGGTGCAGTTGTTGTAGTATTTGGATCCTTTTTTGTGATTGAAGCGTTGAGAGAGCAGGTTAAATCTTAATGAGTGAGTCTGTAGATGGTTTGAAGCAACGCCTC
>NZ_LWGF01001138.1:0-811 GCF_001635355.1 Oleiphilus sp. HI0125 | reverse complement strand
TAGATCATCTGGTAGCTCACCTACCGCTCGAAACCAATTTTGTTTATAGGGTGCACGTACATCAGGATTTGAATAGTTCACCGGATTAACGGGGCGAATCTCAATAGGGCGGTCGCGTGTAAACTGATCTCTAAGCTTTTCTGGGATCAGATGTTTAAAGCGCCTGCGCATATCTAGTTCAGAAAGTAAGACATCAGGTTCTGTGCTGGCAGGCATATCAATCTGATGCTCAAAGCCAATTTCAGGAACTTGAAATGATGCATTAAGGGTAAAGATCTCTTTGTCATGTTGACGCGCAATTACGCGACGAGCAGAAAAACTGCCACCATCCCGGAGAGATTGCACTTCGTATTGAATAGGTAAGTTTGGATCTCCTGCGCGCAGAAAGTATCCATGCATAGAATGTGCGATGCGATCTTCAACAGATTGATAGGCTGCCATCATCGCTTGGCCGCAAACTTGGCCGCCAAAGACATTAGGAAAACCTAGATCTTCGCTTGCGCCTTGAAAATGAGAATCGTCGATTTGTTCCAGTTTTAAGACATCAATCAACTGTTGAAGAACGTCGCTCATAGATATGTACTTCTTACTATTATTCTGGGTGGATAGCTTGAACTTGCTTTGCTAAAACCTGCTTTTGTTTCGTCGCATCGCCGGTTAATGCGAAGCCAAGAAGCTCGCCTTGATCCGACTTAAACAACGCTGTGGTATTGAACCCGTCTGATTCGATATCCCAAGTGCCATTTTCATTTGATGCAGGAAGAACAACGACAGGGCAGGCAGGTGTTTTAACTGCCACCGGCATTACACC
>NZ_LWGF01001137.1:0-743 GCF_001635355.1 Oleiphilus sp. HI0125 | reverse complement strand
CTTGAAGTTATCGAAATTATGTCTCTGCAAAATCTCGACATGACGCATCGCAGACTCAACAAGCGCAGCAGGCGTTGGCTCGCCGTACTTCTTCTGCAAGTCTTTCTCTAGCGACCCTGCATTCACACCAATTCGGATTGGAATCCCGTGGTCTTTAGCACTCGCAATGACCTCACGAATACGTTCTTCTTTACCGATATTTCCTGGATTGATACGTAAACAATCGACCCCATATTCAGCAACTCTAAGTGCAATTTTGTAATCAAAATGAATATCTGCAACTAAAGGTACTGGCGAGCCTTGCTTGATTAACTTAAATGACTCGGCGGCATCCATCGTTGGGACTGATACCCGAACAATGTCCGCCCCCGCATCGGCTAATTCTTGAATTTGCCCAAGCGTCGTTTGGACGTCGGTGGTCTCAGTATTCGTCATACTTTGCACTGCAATCGGAGCATCTCCGCCCACAGGCACATCTCCCACCATAATTTGACGGGAAACTCTTCGCTTTATCGGCGACTCAAACTTCATAACTCTACTCTACAGTAAATTCTGCGCGTCCAGTTGTGCTGACATAGGACGAAATATCGTACTGGACATCGTTTACGAACACTTGCGCAACACTTGCATCGCCAAGAACAACGCGAAGTGCCGTTGAAAATTCATAGTCAAACTTACGACCATCACGCATCAAATCAGCGCTGATACTATTATCTTGGTCATCATATATTTCAAACCAACAG
>NZ_LWGF01001136.1:0-478 GCF_001635355.1 Oleiphilus sp. HI0125 | reverse complement strand
CTGCTTGATGGCACGCTTCGATCGATGCGAAAGGAAGTGCTTCAACCATGCCTGCTACCCAGCGTGAGCTGGTGCAGCAGTTTGTGAATGCGAAAGTTGCGTCTTCTGCGTTCAACGCGTTTAGTGCGTCGATTGTGTAAGTTAAATCTGCCATGTTCGTATCAGTCCCTTACTTCGCTTCTGGGTAGCCCCAGAGACGTAAGCGACTGATGCCACCATCTGGGTACATTTTGATGCGAATGTGCGTGAAGTTTGTTTCAGTGTTTTGAACTTCTGCAGTGAAGGTGTGCTCACGGTCTGCGTGAAGCACTGTGCGCGGCATGATTTCAGTCCACTCAATTTGGCTCGCTTCTTTACGACCAGCCGTCAATGCGTCTTGATGTGCATCTTGCTCAAGCATGTCAACGTCAGCAGATTGTTCTGCAGTCAGTACAGCGCCTTCTAGTGAGAAACCGTTAGGGTAGTTGCCTTTAAAGTG
>NZ_LWGF01001135.1:0-1023 GCF_001635355.1 Oleiphilus sp. HI0125 | reverse complement strand
TTCGAACTATGCGCTTGGAAGCAACTTATCAATACGAATTGCGGTGATTAGTGCTTGCTGACCCGCTGCATTCTGAAGCTCAGTCTCACGGTCGTTCGGTAGACGTTGCTGAAGAAGTTCGTTCATTTCAGCGGCGCTTTTACCGGTTGCACAGACGATGAAGATAAAGCCAAACTTTTCTTCATAGTCAGTGTTACCTTGCGCAAGCGCTTCAATCGTCGCGTCATCCGCTTCGTTTACTGAAGACTGTTCACCTGAAGCAAGCTTCTTGGTGTGCGCGTACTTTTCACGAAGACTAGTTACGTCACCGATTTTTGGATGTCCTTCGAAGGCTTCCAAAAAGTCTGCTTCGCCCATGTTTGCCCAAACGTCTTTCGCTGCTTGATGGCACGCTTCGATCGATGCGAAAGGAAGTGCTTCAACCATGCCTGCTACCCAGCGTGAGCTGGTGCAGCAGTTTGTGAATGCGAAAGTTGCGTCTTCTGCGTTCAACGCGTTTAGTGCGTCGATTGTGTAAGTTAAATCTGCCATGTTCGTATCAGTCCCTTACTTCGCTTCTGGGTAGCCCCAGAGACGTAAGCGACTGATGCCACCATCTGGGTACATTTTGATGCGAATGTGCGTGAAGTTTGTTTCAGTGTTTTGAACTTCTGCAGTGAAGGTGTGCTCACGGTCTGCGTGAAGCACTGTGCGCGGCATGATTTCAGTCCACTCAATTTGGCTCGCTTCTTTACGACCAGCCGTCAATGCGTCTTGATGTGCATCTTGCTCAAGCATGTCAACGTCAGCAGATTGTTCTGCAGTCAGTACAGCGCCTTCTAGTGAGAAACCGTTAGGGTAGTTGCCTTTAAAGTGGCAAGTGTCTACCAAGATCTTGTTGATGCTGCCTTTTGTCGCAAGCTGAAGAACCAACCAGTCATTGTTGCGATCAACAGTCTTATCGCCAACATTACGACGACGCTTAGTTTCCCAACCGTCACCCATGTTTACGCCACGCTCTGGCATCACAAGGTTTTGCATGTG
>NZ_LWGF01001134.1:0-945 GCF_001635355.1 Oleiphilus sp. HI0125 | reverse complement strand
ACTTATGTTTGGAGTGCTTGAGTTATTCTCGCGTGCTTATGCTCGGTGGCGAAGCTTTTCCGACTGCGCCACATATGTTTTGGAACTTTGTGTCGTTTAGTCGTGAACGAATTGATCAAGCGAGCCGTGATTGGAAAGAAGGGAAGTTTCCAAAAATCCCTGGAGATAGTTGCGAATATACGCCTGTTCCAGAGAAGTGATTGAGCCCCTATGAGGGGCTCATACCGTGCTCTAGTAGTTCTTTCGTTCGAATTGGTCATCAGAAGGGTCAGTCGTGTAACGACCTTCTACCTGATCCCAGTGATATCGATCACCCATCATCTCTTGAATACGTGAATCTGATGTGCGAGCACTTGCTGCTAGCTTGCCAGTTGTGCGGCGTGCCCCCCACCATGTAATGGTTACTTCTTCAGGCGCATTTGAAGCCATTGAACGGAAGTACCAAGGAACCACCTGGTTATGTTTGTTAACGAAGTCAGGGCCTGACAAATACCAGAATCGATTATGAATAAACGTAACCATACCCTCTAGGATCGTATTTCGATCTCCGATCCAAATATCCAAAATACCACTCGATTTGTACCAAGTTACTGGCAAGTTGTGGCGATCGATTAAGGTTTGAATATCCCAGCGCGCATGTTCGCCGACCCAATCAGTATTACCGTCGCCATTCGCATCACCAAGATATGATTTTGGATCTGCTGACCAGAAAGGATCAAGCAATTCTAAGCGGTCGACAGTCAGGTTATTGCCGACAGTACCGTTATAGACCGCGTCACTGATTTTCTTTGTGACGTTAGTCGCTAACTGGCTACCAAGAGAATGACCTGATAATCGAACATAGTATGAGGTGCTGCCCGAAAGCACTGATGTGATTTGCTCAAACGCAATATCAGAAACAGATTTGTTTGGTGACAGTGCTGTACGATACGAACCATCGTTTAA
>NZ_LWGF01001133.1:0-43711 GCF_001635355.1 Oleiphilus sp. HI0125 | reverse complement strand
GAAATTATCAACCAAACCAGCCAGAAAATTATGAAGGGCAACTTATCATTGCGCATACCCGATCGCGGAACCAATGATGATTTTGACCAACTCGCGCGTAACCTGAACGAAATGCTGGATCGCATTTTTCAATTGATGGAAGGTATTAAGCACGTCTCAGATAATATTGCGCACGACCTTCGAACACCTCTTACCCGACTTAGAAATAAGTTAGAAAACACTCTATTAAAAGTAGAAAACGAAGATCAAAGAGAGCTCGTCGCGAGTGCTGTTGCCGAAGCAGACCAGTTACTTGCCACCTTCAATGCACTGCTGCGCATTGCACGCCTAGAAATGGGTGGTCGTACTGATAACTTTAAACGCTTTAATCTATCCAACCTACTGTTAGATTCGGCAGAGCTTTATGAATTGGTTGCTGAAGATAAACAACAAACGCTTCGCATAAGGGTTCAAAAAGATATCGAAATCCATGGTGACAAAGACCTAATCTTTCAAACTGTCAGCAACTTGATCGATAACGCAATCAAATACACGCCCAATGATGGAGATATATCCATTGAGCTCGATCTCCACGATAAGCTAGTAAGGTTGTCTATTGCAGATTCTGGTATTGGTATTCCTGAAGAAGAACGATCCAAAGTCTTTGATCGCTTTTATCGTGTTGCTAAAAGCCGCTCTCAACCGGGGAATGGCTTAGGCTTGAGTCTTGTACAAGCGGTTGTCGAACTGCATCAAGGAGAAATTAAACTTAGCGATAATGAACCAGGTTTGATTGTGACCCTTGAGTTGCCTGAAATTGATATCGTAGAAGGGAATGAGATTAAAAATGAACAAGCAGGAATAGAAGTTTCTACACCTGCTTAAACATTTGAAAAATGCTAATTATGCCGCGCGTTTTACTCGCTTAAACGCGTAAGTCGCGGGAAAGGTAACTAATTCGAAGCCACTTTTTGCTAGCTTTTCAGCAGCAGAAAATGTCTCTTCAACGTTTGCTTTCGTGCTTTCCGCGCGTGCTTTTAAGCTATCTACTTCGCCTTCAACACGTTTTTGTCCTGCAAAAATCGCAGCAATCAGTGTATGTCGATTGATCTGATTTTCAACTCCCATGCTATCAAGCTGAAAGCCTAAGTTATCTACTTGTTTAAATACTAACTCGCCTATTTGTTGTAGCTTTCTGTTCATGATGTTTTCTCGTGTAAAGTCGTCTGAACTGTGCAAATCACATACGCTTAACAAATAAAGGTATGTTTGCACTGATGGCCGGAACGATACGAGTTTTCCCTAGGCGCTTCAACCTAATTTGCCTCACTCAAAAATATCACGCATAACTACTGCCCGTGATTATTCTTCAAGCTATACTGCTTACTACAAACCTCAAAGCCAATGTTTGATGACATGGAAGCCATACCTATGCGTACTTATATCTTTATTATCTCTTTACTGTTCTCAATGACGGGCGCAGCGTCAAACATTAATTTTCTATCCAGCACTGAGATTGGCTCTCTCAATGACGAAGAGCAAGACTCTTTGAAAGCATTCGTCGTGAACGGCCTTAACAACTACAAACAATTAGAAAAAGCAGAATGGAAAAGCAAAAAAGGTTCTAGAGCTTTATTCAAGATTATTGCGGACTACAAACAAGGTGACACATCCTGTCGTCGCGTCAAATTTGCCGTAAAATCTGCAAAACATAGTCGCTTCCAAACAATGCTTTGGACCTTATGTCAGAATGGAAATCGCTGGCAACTTTCTAAAGCTCCATTAGCTGAGCTATCAACATCACAACGCAGTGCGATTGCTAACGACATATTCGATACGCTAGATAACAAAGCAGACGGGGAGCCAGCGAACTTTCATTATTCTGACGCATCGCTTGATCTTGTCGCAGTTCCTTTCGACTCACCCTCTGATCAAAATACAAGGTGTCGCGTATTATCACTTTCTATCTTGGATGATAAAAGCGCAATGCTGAGCGGAAAATATCGGTTTTGCAATGAAGGTGACGCAACATGGAAATATGTAGGCGATTAAAACGCCCTTAAATCTGATCGAGATTTAAATACGCCATACAATAGTGAAGGTTCCGAATCTCGTTAGATTCTCAAGAGCCTCATCATCTCTACTATTGGCAATTATATTTGAATCGGAAAACGCCATCGTAAATGCCCAATTCTGATACGCCAAAGTAAGCCCAGCCGACGCACCTAAGTATTCTTTGTCACATGGGATAGAACGACTGTTTCGAAAGGTATTGCCGTCGGTAAAAATTCGATTAAACAAATATCCCGTATTCAATCCGAGATAAAAAACCAACCTTGATTGGCTGCGACTGGATTAGAGAGTCTTGAACTCGATAACAATGTTGTCGGAAAAGATCTCTCTAACTCTTGCCCGAATCGCAGTGCAATCATGCCCTCGACAGAGCTACTTATAGTCCCAGCTTCTATCGAAGCAGCCGTAATAATATCGGTACGGCCATCATTGAAGTGCAACTGCCTCCATGCTCTGGAGCGATGAAACTGAAATACCAATTCATTTTCTAACTGAGTATCCCAACCCTGAGGTTCATCTGCTCCACTAGCTTTATGCACAGTTTTTTGTGTTTCTTCACCTAAAGCCCAAGGACCAATAATGCCTATGGTTGTCGAAATACGATCAGCAGTATTCACATTTGCAGTTAAATACGTATTGAAAAATGTTAAAAGCCCTGCATAAGGCAATTCATTTTCTGCAGGAACTTCGATCGTAATATCACTCGGAGATAACAAAGTTTGGCCAATAGAATAAACATTTACAGCCCCTTCAACCTCTGAGTCATCTAGAGTCCATAACAGCGGCCACACCCAAAAAACGTTCGTGGGCATATATCCTTTGTTATCAGATAAATCTAGTACTGTGACATAAAAACCATTTGTATACCCATTGTCATTGCCGACAAAAAGATCATTATCTAGCGTCACAGCAATCCAATCGAAATCATCATCCTACTCAGCTACGGCAACGCAAGACAGTTGCATCATCAATACAAACAAAAATGGGAAAGAAACCTTGCCTAGACTACGCCTCATGGAGCTCATCTCTATTTAGTTATCAATAAGAACTGACGTCTCAGACCTAAATTCGGTATAGGCCAACGACAATAAGCATAGTCAGGAAGAATAAGAGGTCAACGCTTAACTAGGATAAGAAATTGATACAACATACCAAGTATTGGTGCCAGTAGGCGTGCGTACGTCAACCTCATCATCAACTTGTTTTGAAAGCAGTGCGCGAGCCATTGGAGAATCAATCGAGATATAATCATGTCGATCATAAATTTCATCGACACCAACGATGCGAAACTTTTTTTCTTCCCCGTCATCATTATATACAACAACCCATGCGCCAAAAAAAACCTTACCTTCTTGTTCTGGAGCGTATTCGACAACTCGAAGCGCCTCGATGCGCTTTCGCAAAAATCGAACGCGACGATCAATCTCACGCAAACGTTTTTTATTATATTGATAGTCTGCATTCTCCGATCGATCGCCCAGAGAAGCCGCCCAATTAACTTTTTTGGTGACTTCAGGTCTTTCTTCTCGCCATAAATAATCTAGCTCTTCTTTTAAAGCCAAATACCCTTCTTTTGTTATTAAATTAGTCGCCAAACAGCACTCTCTCTTGTTTAAATATTGCAAAAACTAACTTGGCATTAGCTTTGCTTTTTCACTAACTCGTTATTTTATAAAAACCGACTTGATCATACAGGCACTTCATTATGCCCTTATATGCCTATATTGCAGCAATCTTCACTTTGCTTCTCAGTGCATGCGCGAATACATCGCAAAACAGTCTATTTACAAGCGATTTAGAGCAAACGCAGCGCTCTTTGCATCATCACGTCGAACAATTAACTCGCCAATTATTGCTAACATCATCAGACGAATTAACACTTGGTCAAAGTGTAGCTGTCGGCACTATCTTGCCCATCACTGAATTAAGTGGCAAAAACCGCCCACCAGCCAATGTCTTAGGGCAACAACTTCAAGAAAGCTTAGTTACTCTTGCCGCGCAGTCTGGTTTAGATGTTATTGAATTTAAGACAACCAAAACGATTCATATGACAGATGATCAAGATGTCATGTTAACCAGAACGCTTAAAGATTTAGATCTCACCCTGGATGCTAACTACTTTCTGACAGGAACGTACTATAGCCAAGGCCAATCGGTCGTTGTAAATATTCGTCTTATTGATGTCTCAAGTCGAAAAGTTGTAGCCGCTGCCACAGATACCATTCCTATCGGAATGATGTGGGCAGGCTCAACACCAAGCACCTCTAATCAAGCTGGCAGTCTTTACCAAGGTATTTACTAAGGGATAACAGATATGCGACTCATTCTTCCACGCTTTCTTTCAAAGCACTTATGTGTTGGTTTACTCACTCTCAGCCAATCTGTAGCCATTGCAAATACTGATGAAGTAGAAACAAAAGATGAAGAGACCTCAACATTATCGCCATCAACACAAGTCAGCGTTTCATTTAGTGAAGAGCAACAAGAACATTTAGGGCAGCGAACCAAAACTACAGAAGGCACACCTCATCCAATCAAGCCTTTACATAAAGACGTAAACTATTTTGTTCGCGGCTTAATGCAAGATTTGATGGCTAATCTAAGTTTCGTCAATGACAAAACCCCCATCGCAGTTAGTTCCTTTGTATTGCTCGACAGCAACTATCAAGAAACAAACTTACTTGGCTTACAAATATCAGAATCACTCATACATGAAGTGAACAAATTTGGTATTCCTGTCATTGATTTCAAATCTACCAGTGATATTCAGGTAACCAACTCAGGTGATTTTTTCTTCAGTAAAGATCCGAACAAACTTGCTGAAAATCTTCCAATTCAGTTTGTTATCGCAGGCACCTTAGCCCAACAACAAGGCGGATATATAGTAAATGCACGCATTATCGGCGTTAGTTCAAAAGCCGTTGTTTCTTCAGCTCAAGCATTTATTTCTAGAGAAGCAAGTCAAGCCATATTGGATAATGCCCGAGGGCATCAAGCTCCAACGATTCATGTTACAGGCGGTTAAGTTTTGCGCTCACCGAAAATTCTTCGACAAGTATTGATGATCTTATAGATTCGCTACAATAATATTTGGCAAAAACTTTGATGTCGATGCAACGACCTTATTCGTCTTGTGATGCGTAATACGTGCATTCACCACAACGCCTCGCTCACTTTGCACGAGTGTGCCGGTAAGAACATATTCAATCACTAAGTTTGGATTCAACTCATCTAAATCACGCGATAATGCGAAATCTCCAAGCTCATTCACTTGAATCGTTGCTCTCAGTTTATGATCACTAACAGGAAGACCAAGTGCCTGAAGATCATTAATAAAATATTCCGCAAGCTGATTTCCTAGATGACTCGTCTTTTGCAAAGTCGTATCAAAGTATACAAATGACGCAACCAAAATAAGGCCGTTTAATTTAGCTCCCTCTAAATCATCGTACAAATTACCAGCCATTTGCTCAGTATACTCATGTAACAACCTGAAATTAGCACCACCAGTGTCATAGCTAAAATCGCCATCACTCGCGCCCGTTTGAGGAATCTCTAAATCATCACATGGATAGGAATCGCCGGTACTACTTTCGCATAAGCCTTCATTGTTTTGTGCACTATTATTAGTTGAACTACACGCCGTTAATACGGTCACAAGCAAAACGGGTAATAAGTAAGACGGTTTCATAATTTCTATGCCATGTAATTTTTGAACGGAAAAATACTTCCGCGATAATATATCGTCTTCACAAAAAGCAAGTAATACGCCATATCACTACCCAATATCATGAGAGTACCTCAACATCTCGTGACAACAATTGTTATGATTGAAATTTTCTAGCTACAGATAGAATTGAACATAATGACTCGTTTATTCTGCTTTTTGATCATCCTTAGCATACAAAATGTTGCCTTGTCAGAGGATAGTGAGTTCGGCAGTTTTGACAACTTCAACGAAAGCTTCGATGAAGAGTTCGATTTTGACTTCACCTTCACACCCAAATCAACAATCGATACCGTGTCGCTTGAGTCTATTGACAATCCAGAACTCTCCGATGCAGCCATCGCTGGTGCGCTCAAAACGAGTGTCGAGTTTTCCGGTGAGGGGACTGATAAACCTGCATATGAACGCGTAGCAGAACGCGAGGAATCGCAAAAGAAAATCGAACGAGAAGAAACAGAAACCCGAAAAGGGCAAGACGCAGAACAGAATGCATTCCCCGAAACACCGAGCCCTTTTATAGAAGAGCAATTTGTATATGACACGGGCCGGACTCTTGAGATTAAAACCACGACCGTAGAGCGACCTTAATGCCAAAACCTTTTTCCCAGTCTTGCGAAAACAACAAAGCCGTCATTAGCGACACACTATCAACCTATGTTGATCAAGGCGGCCATCTACTCGAAATTGGCTCTGGCACTGGGCAACACGGCGCTTATATGTCAGGCAAGTTTTCGTCACTAATTTGGCAAACAAGTGACCGCGTTGAGTACCACGATGGTATTGAAGAGTGGGTCAGTGAGTCCAAACACGAAAACTTCCTTCCGCCATTCGAGCTAGACGTTAATTCATTTAACCCAAAACTATTGGTCCACCGCTACGATTATGTATTTACTGCAAATACACTGCATATAATGAGCGAGAGTGAAGTTGAAGCATTTTTCAGCTTGTTGCCATCACTTCTTAATGACAAAGGAATGGTATTTGTTTACGGCCCTTTTAATTACAACGGCAGTTACACTAGTGATAGCAATGCTCAATTTGATGTGTGGTTGAAAGAGCAGGGTGAACATATGGGAATTCGAGATTTTGAAACGATCAACCAACTTGCGGAAGACCATGATTTAAGTCTCGTAGAAGATCATGCCATGCCAGCCAACAACCGTTTATTAGTTTGGAAAGCTCGAGATTAACTGCATTATTATTCGGCTCAGTAGAACAATAGATTAATAATTATCGACTACGCTAGTAGGACTTCATCCTCAGAAAAACTGTTATATGTTTTTGAAACGCATCAAGCATTTACTCATTCTTAGTACCGTCGCGGTTACTTGCCTGCTTGTTGCAGCTCATCACGTTTTAGGCACGAACTTGTTATACGTGGCTATCGCTAGCGTGGTCATTTGCTATCTCATTTTATTCTTTCTTGTCAAGCGTTCCTTTACGAAGGGCTCTCTTACAAAATCAACTGAGCAAGGCGCAGAACTCACTAAGTATAAACGTGAACAACAAGCGATCTTACAAACGATCGTAGACGCATTGATCATCATTGATGAACGAGAAAAATTACGCAAATAAACCCAAGCTGCTCTCGATTATTGGGGTATAGCGAAGAAGAACTTTTAGATAAGAATGTCAGCATGCTCATGGCTGATAACTTAGCTAAACATCATGATCAATATATTCAAAATTACCTTGATACAGGGGATGCTAAAATCATTGGTATCGGCCGGGAAGTCAAAGCATGACACAAAGACGGCTATTCACTACCGGTTCACTTAGCCATTTCTAAATACAAAGATGGTCGTGAATACAAATTTGTCGGAGTTTTGCGCGACATTAGCAAAGAAGTTTCGCTGCGCGAAAAGCTGGTCAAGGAAGCGACGCATGATCAGTTAACGGGCTTATCTACAAGACGCAAACTCGAAGAATTCGTGAACATGCTCATCAGAAGTTCACATAGATCAAACCGTTTGTTCGCAATCTTGTTTATTGACCTGAACAACTTCAAACCAATTAATGATCTACACGGGCATGAGGTAGGGGAAGCAGTACTCAAGAGCATCGCAAAACGAATCAGCGCTTTAACTCGTCAAGAAGACTTATGTGCTCGAATCGGTGGTGATGAGTTCGTGGTTGTCATATCTGAGTTGAAAAACAACTCAAAACTAAAATTCATTATCGCAAGGTATGCGAGTGAGCTAAGAAAAAATATTGCTTATGAAGATTACTCTATCTCGATCAGTGCAAGTATTGGTTCATCAACATTTCCTGCTGACGGGAAAGACTACACGTCTCTAATACAGCATGCAGACCGTGCGATGTATAGAGAAAAGTCACGTGATGCTAACGGTCGATCTGATATATCTCACACACTCGAACTCAATGAAGCTGACAAAACCTGTAAAAAACTATATTCACTGACGTATATCAGTGAATCATTAGTACCTAAAGAAGGCATATTGGATGTCCTTAATCAGATTAAAGAAAAATCTGAAATCAATAATTCAAAGCAACACATTACAGGTAAATTGCTGCTAAAAGGAGAACACTTTCTTCAGCGTCTAGAAGGAGAAAAAGTGCATTTAGAGAAATGCTTCGAGCGAGTCAAAAAAGACAACAGGCATCAAAATATACAGTTACTGTATTTTGATAAGATCACGGATCGGTATTTTAAAGACTGGTCACAGATGCCAATCGTCACACTTAATGGCACATCCGATGCCTTTGATAAGCTAGTATCGGATGTTCAAACGCAAGACATTCATATGATCGATGAGCAATCAATTATTCATGTTTTTGATGCGATAACTAATCTAAGTGAGCACAAATCAGCCCACCTAACATAACTATTCTACCGTTACAGACTTCGCCAAATTTCTAGGCTGATCTACATCCGTACCTTTAATCACTGCGACATAATAACTTAGTAGTTGCAAAGGCACACTGTAGAGAATTGGAGCGATTGCATCGTCACAATGCGGTACATCTAATACTTTCATTGTTGCATCACTTTCAAACTTAGATGCCTTATCTGCGAAGACATACATCAAGCCACCGCGAGCACGTACCTCTTCCACGTTTGAATGAAGCTTTTCCATAAGATCGTTATCAGGTGCCACCACAATCACCGGCATATCGGCATCAATAAGTGCTAATGGACCGTGTTTTAACTCTCCTGCAGCGTAGGCCTCTGCATGGATATACGAGATCTCTTTAAGCTTTAACGCACCTTCCATTGCAATCGGATATTGATCTCCACGACCCAAGAACAGACTATGATGTTTATCTGCAAAATCTTCAGCGAGCAGTTTAATCTGCGCATCCATCTCTAAAGCTTGGTCAATTTTACTCGGTAACGATTGTAGTGCCGATACGATCTCTTTTTCTTGGTCTGGGTTAAGCGCTTTATGTTTTCCAATCGCTGCGACTAACAGAAGTAAACCAGCTAATTGAACTGTAAATGCTTTTGTAGAAGCGACACCGATTTCAACACCGGCCTCCATCATGTAAGCAAGATCTGATTCACGTACTAGAGATGAACCAGGAACATTACAGATAGTGAGACTCGATTTATAACCGAGTTCTTTCGCTAAACGCAGGGCCGCTAGCGTATCTGCTGTTTCTCCAGACTGAGAGATAGTTACGATTAAAGCATTGTTATAAACAAACGATTTGCGGTAACGGAACTCAGAAGCGATTTCGACATTACAAGACACGCCAGCGTATTGCTCAAACCAATATCGTGCGACCATACCACTATGGTAGCTCGTGCCACATGCAATGATCTGAACGTGATCAATATCCTTTAAAATTTCTTCAGCATTGTTACCGAAAGCACTCGCTAACACTGCACCGTTTTCAACGCGTCCATTTAAAGTATTCTTCAAAGCGACAGGCTGCTCATAAATTTCCTTCAGCATGTAGTGTTTGAATTTACCCTTATCTCCAGCGTCATGCGTTATATCTGATTCGCTTACTTCCCGCTCAACTTGTTCATCGTTGAGATCAAAAATTGTTACGCTGTGGCGAGTTAGCTCAGCAATATCTCCTTCTTCAAGAAAGGCAAATCTATTCGTAACGGGAAGTAATGCTAGCTGATCGGACGCTAAGAAATTTTCTCCAATGCCATAACCAATGACGAGTGGGCTACCAGAACGCGCTGCGACCAATCTATCTGGATCTGCTGTTTCCATTGCCACGGTTCCATATGCACCGACTAGTTGACGAATGGCTTGACGGAATGCTTCTAGAAGAGTGGAACTAGTTTTACGTTCATGATGAATAAGATGGGCAATTACTTCGGTATCGGTATCGGACGTAAAAATATACCCTAATCCAATGAGCGTTTTTTTTAGGTCCAAATAGTTTTCGATAATCCCGTTATGTACGACGGTAATTTCGTTACTTGATGTGTGTGGATGGGCGTTTTGTTCATTAGGCTCACCGTGTGTTGCCCAACGGGTATGTGCGATGCCAGTACCACCTAAGCAAGGAGTTTCTGTTAGCGCGTCGGCTAATGCTTTCACTTTACCGACACGACGTACACGTTGAAATTCTCCGTCTTGAGATAACACAGCTACACCTGCAGAGTCATAACCTCGATACTCTAAGCGGCGTAAACCCTCGACTAAGATATTAGCCACGTCACGCTGAGCAATCGCTCCTACAATGCCACACATACTTGAAACCCTTATTTATACTCGTTCCTTGAGAAAACCTAGTTTTTCGTTGGTTTTTTCCAATTGGAAATATTTACTTGCTTACCTCGCGCTACAGCGAGTTGATGCTCATCGACATTTTTTGTCACGACAGAACCTGCACCTACCGTTGCACCCTTCTCAATTTTTACTGGGGCGACGAGAGACGAGTTCGAACCAATAAACACATCATCGCCAAGTTCTGTTTGGTATTTGTTTACACCGTCATAGTTACAGGTGATCGTGCCTGCACCGATATTTACACCCGCGCCAATCTCTGCGTCTCCGATATAGCTCAAGTGATTCACTTTCGAACCTTCGCCAATATTTGCTTTCTTCGTTTCGACAAAATTACCGATTTTAGCGTTGTCAGAAAGCTTAGTTCCGGGGCGGAGTCGAGCATAGGGGCCAATATCGCAATCCGATCCAACAATAGAGTCCTCGATGACTGAATTCGCTTTGATAACCGTACCTGAGGCAATAGTAGTGTTTTTAATCAAGCAATTAGGACCTATTGAAACGTTGTCTTCTATTGAAACATTGCCTTCAAAGATACAATTTAAATCGATTGTTACGTCTTGACCACAGGCCAAAGTACCACGGATATCAATACGGTTTGGATCAAATAGGCTCACGCCGTTTCTTAACAAGGCTTCACCAAGTTGGGATTGATACCAACATTCAAGTTCACACAGTTGTAAGCGATCATTTACGCCTTGAACTTCTTCTGGAGAATTCGGAAAACACGCTTCAACTTCTTTTCCTTGATTAACCGCTAAAGCAACAAAGTCAGTCAGGTAGTATTCTGCTTGTGCATTATCAGCCCTAAGTTGTGGAAGCCATACATTCATATTATTCGAACTGAATGCCATGAATCCTGTATTTACTTCTTGGATCGCTAGCTGTTCGTCAGTTGCATCTTTTTGCTCGACAATCGCATTTACTTCTTGCGCGATATTACGAACGATTCGACCATAACCTGTTGGATCGGCTAGCTCCATAGTAAGTAGCGCAAGCGTTTCTTCATCAGCCATCTCTACTAGCTCAGTAAGCGAATCTACACCAATTAGTGGCACATCGCCGTACAATACGAGTACTTTGGAATCGGAAGTTATGTTACCAGCAGCCTGAGCCACGGCGTGACCTGTGCCAAGTTGCTCGGTTTGCTGAACCCAATTGATTGGAAATGGAGAATTAGAAAATGCTTTCTGTACTTGATCAGCCCCATGTCCGATTACTACATGAAGACTTGTTGGATTTAACCGTTGTGCCGTATCTAAAACGTGTTCAAGCATCGGCTTTCCGGCCAATTCGTGCAAAACTTTTGGTTTTGCAGACTTCATTCTAGAGCCCTTTCCCGCGGCCAATACTACAACATGTAAATCCATAACCACTTCCATGATTTTCTAGTTAATAAAATTAAGTGTAGCGTGAACTTTAAACTTTGATCCGCTCACAATTTATTTTTCTTAAATAAAAAAGGCAGCCTTATAGCTGCCTTTTCTAGCACTCGCTGAAAATTACTTTCTACGAATGTATTGTACCGCTCTCAAACGAGCTGTCGCTTCTGCTAGCTGCAAAGCAACACGGTTATAGTCCATGTCGCCTTTTAAGTTAGCAAATTCACGTTCCGCTTCAGCTTTCGCTTCAAGGGCGGCCGCTTCATCGATGTGATCAGCACGTTGAGCAGTATCTGAAAGAACAGTTACTACGTTTGGTTGTACCTCAAGGTAACCACCAGTGACATAAAAAACCTCTTCTTCACCGCCTTCTTTAACGACGCGTACTGGACCAGGTTTAAGACTAGTCATCAACGCTGCGTGGCCTGGAGCGATACCTAAATCACCAGACTCACCTGACGCAATCACTAGCTCAACAGAGCCAGAAAAAAGCTGTTCTTCGCAGCTTACGATGTCGCATTGTACAGTTGTACCCATAGGTCTTCTCCGGTAGAAATCAGTGTCGTAATAATTATCACGACACTAATAACTCAGATTACATGTCCTTCGCTTTCTCGATCGCTTCATCGATAGAACCAACCATGTAGAACGCCTGTTCTGGAAGGTCATCGAACTCACCGTTAAGAATGCCTTGGAAACCACGGATAGTATCTGCAAGAGACACATACTTACCAGGAGAACCAGTAAATACTTCAGCAACGTGGAAAGGCTGCGACAAGAAACGCTCAATCTTACGAGCACGTGCAACAGTTTGCTTATCTTCTTCAGAAAGCTCGTCCATACCAAGAATCGCGATGATGTCTTTCAATTCTGCATAACGCTGAAGAACTGTTTGAACACCACGAGCAACTTCATAGTGCTCGTTACCGATTACTAATGGATCCAACTGACGTGAAGTTGAGTCAAGTGGGTCAATCGCTGGGTAGATACCCTTAGAAGCGATGTCACGGCTCAATACAACCGTTGCGTCCAAGTGAGAGAACGTTGTTGCTGGCGATGGGTCAGTCAAGTCATCCGCTGGTACGTATACCGCTTGGATAGAAGTGATCGAACCAGTCTTAGTAGAAGTGATACGTTCCTGAAGAACCCCCATCTCTTCTGCTAGTGTTGGCTGGTAACCTACCGCTGAAGGCATACGACCTAGAAGTGCTGATACTTCAGTACCTGCAAGTGTGTAACGGTAAATGTTGTCTACGAATAGTAGAACGTCTTTACCTTCGTCACGGAACTTCTCAGCCATCGTCAAACCAGTTAGCGCTACACGCAGACGGTTTCCTGGTGGCTCATTCATCTGGCCGTAAACCATTGCTACTTTAGAGTCTGTAGGAGTCTCTAAGTTAACAACGCCCGCTTCCTGCATCTCGTGGTAGAAGTCGTTACCCTCACGAGTACGCTCACCAACACCTGCGAATACTGAAAGACCAGAGTGCTTAAGTGCGATGTTGTTGATAAGTTCCATCATGTTAACGGTCTTACCAACACCGGCACCACCAAACAGACCAACTTTACCACCCTTAGCGAATGGACAAACTAAGTCGATTACTTTGATACCTGTTTCTAGAAGCTCTGCACTTGCCGCTTGCTCAGCGTAAGTAGGAGCTTTACGGTGAATAGGCATACGCTCTTGTTCACCGATTTCACCGCGCTCATCGATTGGTCGACCAAGTACGTCCATGATACGACCCAGTGTTTCAGTACCTACTGGTACGGAAATTGGAGCGCCAGTGTTTGCTACATTAAGGCCACGCTTAAGACCTTCTGTGCTACCCATTGCGATGGTACGAACGACACCATCACCTAGTTGCTGTTGAACTTCGAGAGTGGTTTCGCCACCGTCAACAGTCAACGCATCATATACATTAGGTACTGAATCGCGCGCGAATTCGACGTCGATTACCGCCCCAATGATTTGTACGATACTTCCGCTACTCATGTTCGGTTCCTCGTTAAAAATATATTCTTTATCAATCTCTTAATCGCTGTGCGCTAAACTGCAGCTGCACCGCTAACAATCTCAGAAATTTCTTGAGTGATTGCTGCCTGACGTGCTTTGTTGTAAACCAGTTGCAACTCGTTGATCATTTCGCCCGCGTTATCAGTCGCGGCCTTCATTGCAATCATACGTGCTGCTTGTTCACATGCTGCGTTTTCCACAACGCCCTGATACACCTGAGATTCGATAAAACGAGTCAATAATCCGTCGAGCAAAGCTTTTGCGTCGGGCTCGTAAATGTAGTCCCAATGATGTTGAAGCTCTTCTTCTCCAGAAGCCTTCAAAGGTAGCAACTGATGTAACTCAGCTTGCTGCGTCATGGTGGTCACAAATTCGTTGTATACAACATAAAGTCGGTCGATCTTGCCTTCGTCATAAGCGTCAAGCATCACTTTAATTGATCCAATCAACTCATGCGCAGAAGGTTCTTCACCTAAACCGCTAACTGCCGCTACTACGTTTCCGCCGTAACTTTTGAAGAATGAGATTGCCTTTTGGCCGACGGCACAAATGTCCACTTCGACTTCTTGATCAGCCCATGTCTTCATATCGGCTAGTGTTTTCTTGAACAAATTAACGTTCAAGCCGCCACATAAACCGCGGTCAGTAGATACAACGATATAACCTACACGTTTAACATCACGATCTTTCAGATATAAGTGATGATATTCTGGGGTTGCATTTGCCAGGTGGCTAACAACCGCACGAATTTTCTCAGCGTACGGTTTGCCCTGGCTCATACGCTCTTGCGCTTTACGCATTTTACTAGCTGCAACCATTTGCATTGCACTAGTAATCTTTTGCGTGCTTTTAACGCTAGAGATTTGATTTCGTATTTCTTTACCAACGGCCATTGTTAGTTGCCTATAAAGTCTGATTAAAAAACTCGATTAAACGGGCAAGCCCATCTAATTACCAAGTTTGGGTAGACTTAAATGTCTCCAAAGAACTCTTGATACCGTCTGCGATATCATTGTTGTAGTCGCCTTTCTCATTGATCTTATTCATAAGATCAGCTTGTTCAGCGTTCATGTAAGAAAGCAATGCTTCTTCAAATGCTACAACTTTGTTCACTGGTACATCATCAAGGAAACCTTCATTGGCTGCGTAAAGTACAACACCCATTTCAGCAACGCTCTGCGGGCTATACTGCTTCTGCTTCATGAGCTCCGTTACACGTTGACCGTGCTCCAATTGCTTACGAGTTGCTTCGTCAAGGTCAGAAGCAAACTGAGCAAACGCTGCAAGCTCACGATATTGAGCAAGTGCTAGACGGACGTTACCGCCAAGTTTCTTAATAATTTTGGTCTGAGCTGCACCACCTACACGAGATACCGAAATACCTGCGTTCATCGCTGGACGAATACCGGCGTTAAATAGGTTAGTTTCTAGGAAGATCTGACCATCAGTGATCGAAATTACGTTAGTGGGTACGAATGCAGATACGTCACCACCTTGTGTTTCGATAACTGGTAGCGCTGTCAAAGAACCTGTTTGGCCTTTAACTTCACCATTAGTGAACTGCTCTACGTACTCTTCACTAACTCGCGATGCACGCTCTAGAAGACGTGAGTGCAAGTAGAATACGTCGCCAGGATATGCTTCACGACCTGGTGGACGACGAAGAAGCAATGAAATTTGACGGTATGCCCAAGCTTGCTTAGTCAAATCATCAAATACGATCAATGCATCCTGACCACGGTCACGGAAGTATTCACCCATTGTAGTACCAGCGTATGGCGCTAAGAAAAGCATTGCTGCTGGATCTGCTGCACCTGCCGCAACGATGATGGTGTGATCCATTGCACCGTGCTCTTCAAGCTTACGTACTACTGCTGCGATAGAAGACTGCTTCTGACCAACCGCTACGTAGATGCACTTAACGCCTGTACCTTTTTGGTTGATGATTGCATCAATTGCAATCGCAGTTTTACCTGTTTGACGGTCACCGATAATCAACTCACGCTGACCACGACCGATTGGCACCATTGAGTCAATTGACTTAAGACCGATTTGAACTGGCTCGTCAACAGACTTACGCGCGATTACGCCTGGTGCAACGACTTCGATAGGAGCCGTCATGTTTGTTTCGATAGGACCTTTGCCATCGATTGGGTTACCAAGTGCGTCAACAACACGGCCGAGAAGCGCTTCACCGATTGGCACTTCCAAAATACGACCAGTACAACGTACTTTCTGACCTTCTGCTAGGCCATTGTAGTCACCTAATACAACGACACCTACAGAATCACGCTCAAGGTTAAGCGCCATACCGTAAACACCGTTTTCAAATTCAACCATCTCACCGTACATTACTTCGGCAAGACCATGAACTAGAACGATACCGTCAGATACGCTGACGATCGTGCCCTCGTTTTGGGCTTCAGAAGAAACATCGAGCTGCTCGATGCGCTTCTTAATGATTTCGCTGATTTCAGCTGGGTTTAGCTGTTGCATGCTTTTAAATCCTCAAATCTGAATCCGCTACCTAAGCACTTACTGCTTCTGCAAGTTTGGCTAATTTGCCTTTCACAGATGCATCAATAACTAGGTCGTTCGCGCGAATAATTGCGCCACCTAACAATGACTCATTGGTCGTTGTTGATAGGTTTACTTTACGATCTAGTTTCTTGCTCAATGCTTGTGCCAGCTTCTCTTGTTGTTCACTACCCAAGTCGTATGCACTTTCTACTTCTACGTCTACTGACTGCTCAAGTTGCGCTTTAAAAGCTTCGAATAACTCTGAAATCTCAGGCAACAATGCAATGCGATTGTTTTCTGATAGTACGTGAATCAGGTTACGCGCTTCTTGATTCAAAGCATCGCCGCATACATCACAAAATGTATCGGCTTTCGCTTTGCTAGTTAGTGCAGGGTGATCGAGAACAACAACCATATTCTCTTCCTTCGCTACCGCAGAAGCTGCAGCTAGCATACTTGACCAAACGTCAAGGCTATCAGTTGCTTTTGCTGCTTCAAATGAAGCTTTAGCGTAAGGTCGGGCAATCGTGATTGACTCTGCCATCATCCACTCTCAATAGTTAAATTTCAGAGGCAAGCTGGTCTAGTAACGCGCTGTGCTTGCTTGCATCGATTTCTGCGCCAAGAATCTTCTCTGCACCTGCTAATGCAATTGCTGATACTTCTGCACGTAGTTCTTCACGTACACGATTCTTTTCTTGCTCAATTTCTGCTTGCGCTGCATTCAGAAGACGATCGCCTTCAGTTTTTGCAGTTTCTTTAGCCTCGTCAACGATTTGGCTAGCACGCTTGTTCGCTTGCTCAATAAGCTCAGCTGCTTTAGTTTTTGCTTCTTTCAATTCTTCATCTGCTTTTTGTTGAGCAAGTTCCAAATCTTTTGAAGCACGGTCAGCTGCAGCTAAACCATCGGAAATCTTCTTTTCACGCTCTTGCATGGCAGCCATGATTGGCGGCCATACATATTTCATGCAGAACAACACGAAAACAGCGAAGAAGATTATTTGTCCTATAAGTGTGTAATTAAGATTCACACCAATAACCTCGCTTTGTTGCCGGTTTACTTAGTCAGAAATACTTAAACCTTAATGGATTAAGCACCAACACCTGGAGCAACTACGAAGATCAAGTACATAGCAATACCAACACCGATGATTGGAATAGCATCGATCAAACCAGCAAGTAAGAACATCTTACCTTGTAGCATTGGGCCAAGCTCTGGCTGACGCGCTGTGCCTTCAAGCAAACGGCCGCCTAGAAGACCCATACCTACTGCTGCACCAAGTGCACCCAAACCAAGCATAATTGCAGCTGCAATGATTACTAGTTCCATTTTTTTCTCCTATCTTTTAGATTTCAATTTAAAAATGAAGTGAGTAAAACTCGTTTAGTGGTCTTCGTGAGCCATGCTCAAGTAAACCACGGTTAAAACCATAAATATGAACGCCTGAAGAGTGATAACTAGAATATGGAAAATCGCCCAACCTAGTTGTAAGAAGCCACCAAACAGACCAAAGAATAGTCCCGCGCTGTACATAACGGCGATCAAAATAAAGATCATTTCGCCTGCATACATGTTACCGAATAGTCGCAAACCTAAAGAGAAAGGTTTTGCCAACAAACCAACCAGTTCCATGAACAAGTTTACTGGGATAAATAACCAGTGATTGAATGGATGCATTGTCAATTCTTTAACAAACCCACCCAGACCTTTGATCTTGATTGAGTAGTACAGCATCAAGATAAAGACAGCGACCGCCATGCCTAACGTGATGTTAGGGTCCGTAGACGGAACAATTTTGTGGTACTCAACACCTAAGGCCATCATCAACGAAGGAACAACGTCCACTGGAACAAGGTCCATCAAGTTCATGAGGAATACCCAAACGAAAATCGTTAGGGCAAGCGGAGCAACCAAAGGATTACGACCATGGAACATGTCTTTAACATTGTTGTCGATAAATTCAACGATAATCTCAACAAAGTTTTGAAGACGTCCTGGAACACCAGAAGTTACAGATTTTGCTACGAGAGCGAACAACGCGCAGAAAATGACACCTAGTCCAAAAGACCATGCCAAACTGTCCACGTGAAACGCATTAAAGCCCATAGCAGAAGCTTCTGCTGAGCCGTGCGCCATTGTCCAAGTATCTGCTTCTAAAACAGTACCATCGTAACGTTCGTAACCAGCGGGCAACTTACCATACGTGAGATTGGTTAAGTGGTGCTGGATATACTCGGTAGTTGTTGGGTTTTCACCTGCCATAGTTAAGGGCCTACACTTACTTTTAAGAAACTTGTTTAAGGTCTATTTGGCTGTTAACAGCGGATAGATCCCATTAGTTAAGACGAGCACAATAAAAGTCGTCATTAACGCAAATACATCTACTTCTTTATAAAAACTAAATGCCAGAGCAAATCCCATTGCGATTAATAGCAATTTGGAACTTTCCGCACTGTAAAAGCTCTGAACTGTTTTGGCCGCTGCTCTTGCCCCCATATATCTGAAGGACTTAAATGCAAAATATTGCTGAGGAATAATAAAAACCACACTTCCTATAAAGGCTGACAAGGCACTATTCTCACCAGAAATCAGGTAAAAACTGACGACTGAGATGGCCATGACCAAGCACTGAATTCCAAAATATTGGATCAATGGTGGCTTTTTAATTTTCAACTCCAAATATTTATTGGGCGAACAGCGAATACAATGCCCTAAAACGGTTCTTTTCCGCACTATAAAAAAGCGCGGCAATTGTATGGTAAATACCCCTACCATTCAACACTTGGCAGTGCGAATTAAAGTTAGATTGATAATTTTCGTTATAAAGTTTTTTCGTTGCCCATTAACGGTTTAGCCGATGTTCTTATTATTTTATGTGGGAAAGGATGCCGTCTAACTCATTGAGAGAGTTGTACGAAATCACTAACTTACCTTTTCCACCTCTACAATGAGCAATATCAATGCTTGCGCCAAGCTTCTCAGAGAGATCTGTTTCAAGGCGCAAGATATTGGGGTCTTTCTCTGCTTTTGTTGCTTTTTTCGTCGCTGGCGCTTCTAACATTTTTCGCACGAGCGCTTCAGTTTGTCTAACTGACATCGATCGACTATTTACTTGATTCGCGGCAGCTAACTGATCTTCTTCGGCTAACGCTAACAATGCCCGACCGTGGCCCATTTCTAAGTCGCCATGCTCTAGCATTAATTTCACATCATCGTTCAAATTCATCAGTCGCAATAAATTTGTAACCGTTGAACGAGATTTGCCAATAGCCTCAGCGACTTCTTGTTGCGTAAGATCGAATTCATCTTGCAAACGTTGCAATGCAATTGCCTCTTCCATCGCATTTAAGTTTTCACGTTGAATGTTTTCGATCAATGCCATAGCTACAGCAGCTTCGTCTGGCACATCTCGAACAATTGTAGGAACGCGATCTAAACCTGCAATTTGTGAGGCTCTCCAGCGGCGCTCGCCTGCGATAATCTCAAACTTACTCTCCGAGACAGGACGAACAACAATCGGCTGCATAATACCTTGCTGTCGAATCGATTCCGCTAGCTCTTCAAGCGCTTGTTGGTCCATGTCGCGGCGTGGCTGATACTTACCACGCTGGATCAACTCGACAGGGATCTCTCGAAGATGCTTTTCGTCATGAGTCGATTTTTTTAAGGCTTCTACATTTGAGCCTTTCAAAAGAGCTCCAAGCCCTTTTTCACCGATTACCCGCTTCTTAGCCAATTTACTTCCTCTTATACAGCCATCAAATTAGGCTGTGTTTTTTTCTTAGAACGTCGAACGATTTCGCCAGCTAAAGCTAAATAAGCTAGGGCACCTCTGGATGATTTATCATAATACAGTGCTGGCATACCATGGCTAGGAGCTTCTGCTAGTCTCACATTTCGAGGAATCGCTACCTTGTAGACTTGGTCACCAAAGTACTCTTCTAACTCCTCTGATACATCTTTAGTTAGACTATTACGAGGGTCGTACATGGTGCGTAGAATCCCTGAAATTTTTAAATCAGGGTTTATCGTTTCACGAATCTGCTCAATTGTAGTCATAAGGGCTGCCAAACCTTCTAATGCGTAATATTCGCATTGCATCGGTATGATCACGCCATCACTTGCGGATAAGGCATTCACCGTCAACATATTTAATGATGGAGGGCAGTCTATAACAATAAAGTCGTAGTTAGTACGTACTTCGTTTAAACCCAAGCGGAGACGGTGCTCTCGACCAATTTCATTTAGTAACTCAACCTCTGCAGCCACTAAGTCGCCATTTGCTGGTAAAACATCAAATTGCCCATGTGTCGTTTCTACAACAACCTCTTCAAATTTGGCTTTTTTCGTTAGTAAATCATAGACAGTGCGATCTAATTCATTCTTCATAATGCCGCACCCCATCGTCGCATTGCCTTGGGGATCAAGATCAATCAAAAGGATCTTTCGCTTTGTCGCTGCCAAAGACGCGGCTAAATTAACGCTGGTAGTCGTTTTTCCTACACCGCCTTTTTGATTAGTTACTGCAAAGATTTGACCCACGGGCTTACCTATTTCTTACTTAGTTTGATGTTTTTGCTTTTTCTATAATAAGTAAATGACGCTGTGCATCACAACCAGGGACAGTTAGCTTTATCACATCTTGATAAACATACTCTGACGATAGTGCACTTGCTTCATTTTCCACTTCGCTTCCTTTCATAGCAAGAAGCTTTCCATTTTCTGATAAACAAGGGCCACATAAACTGGCAAAATTTTCTGCAGCAGTAAATGCTCTGGAAATTATGGCGGGGAAAAAACGCTTACCAGCAAGTTTTTCTATTCGCGTATGCAGTACCTCGATATTTTTTAACCCCAGAGTAATCGCTGCTTGCGTCAAGAATCGCGTTTTTTTGATATTGCTATCGACCAAGGTAAATTGGCTATTGGGAAACAGTAGCGCAAGAGGAATACCAGGTAAACCAGGTCCAGTACCCACATCCATGATTTCTGACTCAGTGATAAACGGAACAACGCTTAACGAGTCAATAATATGGCGCTCCAACATTTCTTTCGGATCGCGAATCGCTGTTAAGTTGTAAGTGGAGTTCCATCGATACAGTAGTGAAACATACTCAACTAACTTATCTGCGTTCTGAACACTTAGCTCTATGCCGATTTCACCTGCAGCGTCTAACAGACGTTCAGAAAACCCTTCGGTATTAATCTGGCCCACAACTAATTCGTCTCTTTCACGGATATTGCGCGCTTCATACTCGCTTTTTTCATGAATACCAGAACAAGTGAGATAGCAGCAGGTGTTACGCCAGGAATGCGCGAAGCTTGAGCAATCGTTGTAGGCTTCTGAGTCATCAACTTTTGCTTCACTTCATTCGACAAGCCCGATACTTGTTCATAATCAAAATCATCTGGTATAACAGTATTTTCATTCTTACGCAGCTTATCTATCTCATCTTGTTGACGTGAGATATATCCTGCGTACTTTGTCTGAACTTCTATCTGCTCAGCGACATCTTCTCGAGTAACGTGCTCAGGATCTAATTCAGAAATGTTTTTATATCCAATTTCGGGTCTGCGTAATAATTCTTCCAAGCTGTATTCGCGCGAAATCGGGTTTGATAATAAATCGTTCAACTTATTTGCTTGCTCTGAGTTTGCCTGAACCCAAGTACTCTTAATTCGGGCTTGCTCTTTCATAATTGCTTCTGTTTTTTCTTGGAAAAAAGACCAACGCTCATCGCCAACAACACCAAGATTGCGACCAATTTCAGTCAATCGGAGATCTGCATTATCTTCTCTAAGCAGCAATCGATATTCGGCACGACTGGTAAACATACGATATGGCTCAGACGTACCTAAGGTAATTAAGTCGTCAACCAAAACACCGATGTACGCTTCGTCTCGACGCGGATACCATTGCTCTTCGCCATTAGCTCGCAACGCAGCATTTAATCCAGCAAGCAAACCTTGTGCGCCAGCTTCTTCATATCCTGTGGTGCCATTGATTTGTCCGGCAAAATACAAACCGTCGATAAAGCGCGTCTCAAGGGTATGTTTAAGATCTTGGGGATTAAAATAATCATACTCGATTGCATATCCTGGACGAGTGATATGCGCATTTTCGAATCCGGCAATAGAACGCACGGCAGCGAGCTGTATATCGAAAGGCAAGCTGGTCGAAATGCCATTTGGATATAATTCATGCGTTGTTAAACCTTCAGGTTCAACAAAAATCTGATGTGAGTCTTTGTCTGCAAAACGATTAATCTTATCTTCAATCGATGGGCAGTAACGAGGACCAGTCCCTTCAATCACACCTGTGAACATAGGCGAACGATCAAAGCCTGAACGAATGATGTCATGGGTACGCTCATTGGTATGTGTAATAAAACACTCAATTTGACGCGGATGTTGCGCTACATTCCCCATGTAGGACATCACGGGAGTAGGTGAGTCGCCTGGCTGGCGTTGCATTACGCTGAAATCTACACTTCTTGCATCAATACGAGGAGGCGTTCCTGTTTTTAATCTACCGACACGGAAAGGCAGCTCTCTCAAACGATTGGCTAGTGCAATAGAAGGAGGGTCTCCGGCACGTCCGCCACTATGATTTTCTAGGCCAACGTGAATTACACCACCTAAAAAGGTTCCCGTAGTCAGTACGACCGATTCCGCTCTAAACGTTAAGCCCATATTGGTGATCACACCTTTTACGGAATCACCTTCAACAACGAGATCATCAGCAGCTTGCTGGAATATATCTAAGTTTGGCTGATTCTCTAGGATATCCCTGATCGCAGCTTTATATAAAATTCTATCTGCTTGAGCGCGCGTGGCTCTAACTGCAGGTCCCTTTCGACTGTTCAATACGCGAAATTGTATTCCCGCCAAATCAGTCGCTTTCGCCATAGCGCCATCAAGAGCATCAATTTCTTTTACTAGATGACTCTTACCAATGCCGCCTATAGCCGGGTTACAAGACATTTGTCCAAGCGTTTCGATATTGTGCGTCAACAATAATGTTTGCGCGCCTGTCCGTGCTGAAGCGAGAGCTGCTTCAGTACCAGCATGACCACCACCTATAACAATGACATCGTAAAGCTTTGGATATTCCACAAATAACCTCTAAAAACGGAATAAAAAAGGGCGCGCAATTATAATGAGTCGCGCCTCGCTTTAACAGAATGAAATGTATATTTTTTGATCAAATTTAACTAAAGCTATGAACTTAAATGATTTTTTGCAAATATTCGCTTTTTATCCAAAGAGTTATCCACAGAATTTTAGAGATAAGACTTAAAATAAACATCATAAACCATTGTTTTATATAGTTTTTACTAATATTTATATTAATGAGCGAAGAAATAACTCAATGTTATCCACAGGAATCTAGGAATTTTTCAGCGTTAACACAATATCTTCTAAAGCTTTAGAGCTTATTTGTTCAGGCATTACGGGGGCAGAAGCGAGTATCTTTACCTTTGACCAAAACCGCTTTGGAGCTTTCTGAAGAGCAGGCCTATCTTTGTGACTAAAGAAGCTTCCCCACAGACCCACCAAAGCTAATGGTATTACTGGAACAGGATCTCTTTCTATAATTTGCTCGATCCCGGCTTTAAAAGGCTTTATCTCTCCATCATCAGTTAGCTTTCCTTCTGGAAAAATACAAACAAGCTCATCGTTATTTAAAGCCTTAGAAATCTCATCAAATGCATTGTGGTATGTCTCTTCGTCTTTATGTTTGGGAGCAATTGGAATCGCATTCACCAACTTAAAGAACCACGATAGAACAGGTGTTTTAAATATCTTGTAGTCCATTACAAACCGAATGGGTCTTGGGCTGGCACCGGCAATCAATAACGCGTCCATGTAACTCACATGATTACAGACAATAACGCCTGCACCAGTTTCAGGAATACTGGACAAATTAACGTGCTTCACTCGATACATGGTGTGAGATACACACCAAACAACGAATCGAATAAAGAAATCCTTTACTCGAACAAAGATATATACACAAACGATCACATTCATAATCGATAATGCGAGGAAAAATTCAGGAATAGTAAGATTAAGCATTCCGAGTAAAATCATCGCCGTAATCGCGCTAGCGACCATAAACAATGCGTTGATAATATTGATAACAGCAATTGTTCTTGCTCTGACTTCTTCTGCAGCACGTTTCTGAACATAAGCGTAAAGAGGCACAATAAATATCCCACCGAATATGCCAATTCCCAAAAGGTCAATTAAGACTCTCGAGCTCTGTTCTCCGGTAAAATACATTAACCATGTAATTGAGTGATCAAGATTCACTTGGCTAGCAAAATATAAATCCACACCAAACACACTTAAGCTAATCGCCCCAAACGGTACAATGCCAAGCTCAACGCGCGATGATGATAGTTTTTCACAGAGCATTGAGCCCACGCCGATACCCAAGGTAAATATCGCTAACAGCAGAGTAACAACCGACTCGTCACCTTGGAGCGTTACTTTTGAATAGTTAGGGAATTGAGTGAGATAAGCAGCACCCAAAAACCAAAACCAAGAAATAGCTAAAATAGCCAAATAACTTGGTTTATCAGCCTTAATCAGTTTCACCATCTGATAAGTGTTAGTCAGGGGATTCCAAGAAATCTGCAAATCAGGTTGGGATGATGGTGCCGATGGAATTGACCGACTAAAAACATAACCAATCACTGCAAAGACGACTATTAACACAGCTGACCACCACAAGTATTGGGGTTGTTGCACTATAAAGCCCGCACCAATCGTGCCTAATAAAATCGCAACGAAGGTGCCCATTTCAACTAACGCATTCCCTCCTACTAATTCTTCGGGCTTTAAATGCTGAGGGAGAATCGCGTATTTAGCAGGACCAAAAAACGTACTTTGTGAGCCCATCAAAAATAACAATGCCAACAATACGTAATACAACTCAAAAATAAATGCTAAGGCAGCAAATGACATCAATACGATCTCTGCTAACTTGATTCGCCGCATCAACATGGCTTTGTCATATTTGTCGGTAATTTGGCCTGCAATGGCCGAGAACAAAAAGAAGGGAAGGATAAATAAACCAGCCGCTAGATTGAGCAGTAAATTGGTATCCACTGCAATCTTATCAACGGCATGATAAGCAACGATCAACATCAAACAATTTTTGAATATATTATCGTTGAAGGCGCCAAAAAACTGCGTGGCGAAAAATGGAGCGAATTTTTTATTCTTTAATAACTGACTTTGGCTCATCCTTGAATACCTCTAGATTTTATTTGCAGTAATAGTATTTATTTACCTATACAAAAACTGCCAAATATTTCTCCAAGTAAATCATCAGGACTAAAACGTCCTGTAATTGTACTCAGAGCTTCTTGAGCAAGACGCAAATCTTCAGCAAGTAACTCACCTGCATTAGCAACCACTAACTGATCTCGCCCAAGTCGTACATGCGTCAAAGCAGTATCTAAGGCGTTCAAATGACGTCGTCTAGCGGTAAATGTACCTTCTTCAACTTGTTTAAAACCCACAAAGCTCTTGAGCTCTTGTTTTAACAAATCAACACCATTGTTTAGCTTGGCGGACAAACGAATAAGTGGATAAGCCCCATCGCTTACGAATTCTGATGACTCACTTGTTTGATCAATTTTATTCTGCACAAGAAAAATATGATCTTGTCGATCTAATCGCGCTAAAAAGTCATTCCAATCATTTTTTGGATCAAAATTTGGTTCTTTTTTTCCATCGAAAACTAACAAAATAAGATCAGCTTGGTTTATCTCTGCCCAAGCGCGCTCGATACCAATTTGTTCAACTTTGTCAGAACTATCTCTTAAGCCAGCAGTATCGATAATGTGTAAAGGCAAGCCGTCTAAATTGATTTGCTCTTTTAAGACGTCTCGTGTTGTCCCTTCAATATCAGTAACAATCGCGGAGTCCGTTCCCGCCAAAGCATTTAATAAACTCGATTTCCCAGCATTTGGACGCCCAGCAATAACAACTCGAACCCCTTCAGTGAGGAGGGCACCTTGATTCGCTGAACTCAAGACTCCCTTTAGACTAAGAATCAAGTCATCTAATTGTTGCAAAACTTGGGAATCAGCAAGAAAGTCTATTTCTTCTTCAGGGAAATCAATCGCAGCTTCAACAAACATCCGAATTTTAATCAGTTCATCCGTCAAACTTGTAATGCGCTTCGAAAAATCACCATGCAAAGAACGCAAGGCACTGCGTGCTGCCGCCTCAGAATTACTATCGATTAAGTCGGCTATTGCTTCAGCTTGAACTAAATCTATCTTGTCATTTAGGAAGGCGCGTTGGGTAAATTCTCCTGGCTCTGCTAGTCGAGCGCCATGAGCCAAACAAGCATTAAGCAGCATATCCAAAACAACTGGACCACCATGTGCTTGTAACTCAAACACATCCTCTCCAGTAAACGAATGAGGAGCTTTAAAATAAAGGCCTATGCCTTGATCAATAGCTTGTCCATTTTCATCAAAGAACGTGCTGTAAAGTGCTTGGCGTGGCGTCGGGGATTGTTGAAGAAAAGACTGCGCGATTGTAGCCGCCTTTTCTCCTGATATACGAACTATGCCAACACCACCACGGCCCGTTGCTGTGGCAATCGCTGCAATGGTGTCAGAATGATAGTCCGTCATACTCTAAGCTTTTGCGCCATTCTCAATCTGGCGTGTGATGTACCACTGCTGTGCTATCGATAAAATGTTGTTTACTAACCAGTAAAGAACCAGCCCAGAAGGGAACCATAAGAAGAATACAGTCATCATCACAGGCATTATCTTCATAATTTTCGCCTGCATTGGATCAGGGGGGGTCGGATTCAACTGCATTTGAATGAACATACTAATGCCCATCAAAATAGGTAACACGAAGAAAGGATCTTGAACTGATAAATCTTCAATCCATAAGAAGAATGGTGCATGACGTAGCTGCACACTCTCCATCAACACCCAATATAGAGCGATAAACACCGGCATTTGAACCAAGATTGGTAAACAGCCTCCCAGCGGATTAATACTTTCTTTACGGTAAAGATCCATCATCGCCTGAGACATTTTCTGGCGATCATCACCATATTGCTCTTTCAGCTGCTGTAATTTCGGCGCAACACGACGCATGTTGGCCATCGAGCGATAACTCGCAGCAGACAATTTAAAGAATAAGGCTTTGACGACGACAGTTACCAAGATAATTGCAACACCCCAGTTCATGACGAGGCCATGCAAGAAATCTAGCAATAAAAACAAAGGATAAGCTACAAAGAATAACCAGCCATAATCTACGGTTAAGTCTAAATTCTTCGCTGTTGCTTCAAGCCGATCGATAATCTTAGGGCCAAGATATAGCTGCCCACCAACACTTGCTTGCTCGCCAGGTGCTACAACAGTCGCAGGACTGATATAACCCATCAAGTAACGACCATTTTTGACACGTGTTTGATACGTTTGAACGACTTCAGAATCGGGAATCCATGCTGAAATAAAGTAGTGCTGAATAAATGCAATCCAACCACCTTGAATCTGTTGATTCACTGGCGACTCGAGCATGTCTTCGAAATCAATTTTTTCATAAGGTTCTTCAGCGCTAGACAGAACCATACCGAGATATGACTGCATACCCAGGCTATTTTGTTGTGATGGATCTACGGTTCTATCACGTACAATCTTGCCAGAAAAATTCGCTTCGAATGTGTTCTGAGATTGATTATCTATTAAATATTCAACGTTAATACGATAATCATCGCGAGCAAATGTATATCGTTTTGTTAAAGCTACGCCATCGTCAGAAGTGAAGTTGAGATCAACTTGTAGCTGTTCTTCATTGTCTGCTAACACATACGAAGACTGGGCACTTTGGTAGATCGGTTTACCGCCATTTTTAGACGAGTCAAAACCGTTTTTGCCAAATAAACCACTTTCGATAATATAAAATCGTTGGTTATCATTTTGAAGCAATGGAAGCGGCGTATTCGTATCAAAACCTTCATCGTAATTGAGCAATAACGCTGATTCTAAGTTACCGCCTTCAGTATTGATTTTCAGATCCAATACATCAGTTACGACAGAAATATACTGACTTGCTACTGATGAGCTAGTTGATTCAGATAACTGTGTCTGTTCTCCCGGTACCGCAAACTCAGCTTCAGAGCTAGTTTCGTTTGAAAAACTCACATCATTTACAACTGATTGTTGTTCTACCTTGGCTTTCGTCTGCGCAGTTCCATAATCCTTGTTCCATTCTAAAACAAGCATATAAGACACGATGGCTAAGCCAACAAAAATAATCGTTCTTTTAATATCCATTCAGTCAAACCAACTAATTCATTATCGTAGGTGCTATAAAATATCTTTATTCTCAGAGTCTTTAGTTAGCGGTACAGGGTCGAATCCGCCTTTACAACCAGGATGGCATCGTCCAATTCTTTTTAATGCTAACCAAGAACCCTTGAGTGGCCCATGCACAGAAATTGCCTCAATTGCGTATTCCGAACAGGTAGGTGAGTACCTACAAGATGGAGGCAACATAGGACTGATTGCTAGTTGATAAAAGCGTATTGGAATTAAAAATAGCTTTTTTAGCATTTCTACATGGACCGTTTAAAAAACCGCCGGCAAGTGTACTACGATTTAGCTCTTTGTTTTAGCTTTCGCCAAATATATTGCAGTTCTTTATTTAAGTTTTCGTTTTCAGCGTCGGCAGCCGAGCGTTTAGCCATAAAGACTAGATTATAGGAAGGAAGCTTATGTTGGGATTGTCGAAAGCTTTCACGTAAAACGCGTTTTATACGATTTCTGTTTACAGCGAATCTAACGTTTTTTTTCGCAACAATGATCCCAAGCTTTGGATGTTGGAGCTCTTGTTTGCTTGCGAGACAGAGAAAATATTGAGTGGAGAATTTGATATCGACGCCACTGAATACGTCAGAATAATCTTTCGCATTCAGAAGGCGTATCGATTTGGGAAAAGTATTATCTGACGTTTCCGTCATTATAGAATGCTTATGCACTCAATGCTTTACGGCCTTTAGCGCGACGACGAGCAAGTACTTGACGACCGCTTTTAGTAGCCATGCGTGCACGGAAACCGTGTGTACGCTTGCGCTTAAGTACGCTTGGTTGGAATGTTCTTTTCATTTGCAATACTCACAAATTGGTTTGGCAAAAATTCAGGGAGCAGGATTGTATGGCTTTTAATCTAAACACGCAAACCTTTTTTATCTTTTCTCGAACGTAGTGAGAGTTAATAAATATAAGAAAAAAGAAATAGATAGTGAATAGTAGTTATTAGTAGGCGCTAACTTCTGTGGGTATCAATAAAAACATGAAAAAAATCAATAGTTTATTGGATTAGTAAGTACGTGCTTAACTATGTAGATAAGCCCTCAATAAGCCTTGGAAGAAATCTTGGATAACTTTTAGTTGTAGTTATTCAACGTGTTATTCATTTTGATTTACACAAGTTAGTAAATGCTTACTGTGGATAAAAAATTTAAAATTTAATTTTGTGCACAAGCTTGTTAGTAAGTTGTTAATTTTTTGATTTTTATAATAAAAACTATTAACAGGCTGTGTATAGCTTTGTTTTTTGCTATAGATATAAGGCTAAACAATAGGTAAACTTACTCTCGTTCGTAGCGCTGTACAGTACATTCATGTCATTTCAGCCAGTCTAGTGTCTGTGTTATTCAATACAGAGCTCAGTGTGACAACTTTTATCCTCTGAGATAAATCATTAATCAATAATTTGTGTGCTTGGGAAATTGATGTCTGAGTCAATTTGGGAAAATTGTCTTGCTCGTTTAGAGGAAGAAGAATCTGCTGATCAATTTGGTATGTGGTTAAAGCCTCTCCAGTTTGATATGCAAGGCGATGTAATTTCATTGTTTGCACCAAACCGATTTGTTTTGGATTTTGTAAAGAATAAATACGTCAAGCGTATTAAGGATCTTATCCAAGAGTTGTCAGGAGCGAATTACGATATCAGATTGTCAATTGGGCAAGCCACTAAGAATAAAGGTCCTGCAAAGCCACTTGTTGAAGTAAGCAAAGTTACTGCACCATTTGAAGCTAGAAATTCATCATCGAATGCTGATCGCGAACAAAATAGTGGAGCTAGCGCATCAAGTTCTGCGCCAAAGCAGGAAAGTCTGGCCTTAGCCACTAAGACGCCTAACCAGTTTAGCGGTGCTGACGATATTTCACATAAGAGTAATCTGAACCCTAAATTTACGTTTGAAACCTTTGTAGAAGGTAAAGCTAACCATATGGCTCGCGCTGCAGCAATGCGAGTAGCTGATGAGCCTGGTTCATCATATAACCCACTGTTTCTTTATGGTGACGTTGGGTTGGGTAAAACACATCTCATGCACGCCGTCGGAAATGAGATAAAAGCACGCAATCCCAATGCGAAAATTGTATATCTGCATTCTGAGCGTTTTGTTGGTGATATGATCAAAGCACTTCAATCTAATGATATTGCGCGATTTAAGAAGTACTATCGATCTCTTGATGTATTGTTGATTGATGACATTCAATTTTTTGCAAAAAAAGAGCGTTCACAGGAAGAGTTTTTTCATACGTTTAACGCCTTACTTGATGGCGATAAACAAGTCATATTGACGAGTGATCGTTATCCTAAAGAAATCGAGAATATGGAAGAGCGTCTAACTTCTCGATTTGGTTGGGGCTTGTCGACGAAATTAGAATCTCCTGAATTAGAAACGCGAGTAGCGATATTAATGCGTAAGGCAGAACAAGAACGTGTTGTGTTACGTGAAGATGCTGCTTTCTTTATTGCTCGACGTGTTCGATCGAATGTAAGAGAGTTAGAGGGCGCTCTTAGATTGGTAGCGGCGAATGCAAGTTTTACACGTCAAGACATCACGCCGACTTTCGCACAGGAATGTTTGAAAGACCTATTATCTGTTCATGATCGGCAGGTAAGTATCGATAATATCCAAAGAACGGTTGCCGAGTACTACAAAATAAAAGTAGCCGATCTTCTTTCTCCCAGAAGAACAAGGTCTATTGCGCGGCCTAGACAAGTCGCTATGGCCTTAGCTAAAGAGTTAACGGAACATAGTTTACCCGAAATAGGGGATGCCTTTGGTGGGCGTGACCATACAACAGTTTTACATGCTTGCAGAAAAATAACTGAACTCAACGAGACAGATGCAAGTATTAGAGAAGATTATTCAAACTTCATGAAAAAATTAACGATGTAAGCAAGGCCAGAAAGAATGAAATTTTCGATTAGCAGAGATGACATATTAAGCCCGCTTCAAATTATTTCAGGCGTGGTTGAGCGAAAGCAAACAATGCCAGTGCTTTCAAATATTCTTGTTGTTGCAGAGCAAGGTCAGGTTTCTTTGACAGGCACAAATATGGAAGTTGAGCTTGTTTGTCAGCTACAAGGCGCCGAAATTTCCGCTGAAGGACGTACTACTATACCTGCACGTAAGTTAGCTGATATTTGTCGCTCTTTACCTTCAGAAGCAACGGTTGAGTTGAGTTTAGAAGCGGATAAAGCACACCTAAGAGCAGGTAAAAGTCATTTTAAATTAGCAACATTACCAGCGGATCAATTCCCTAATACGGAAGATAATCCTCAGGATATTGAAGTTCGATTTAGTGAAGGTGATTTCAAAGCCATGCTCGATGCCACTTCATTTGCGATGGCACAGCAAGACGTTCGATATTATCTAAATGGAATGTTGCTCGAAATTGGAAATCAGTATGTTAAAACGGTTTCGACAGATGGGCATCGTCTAGCCTTGGCCAGCGTTGATACTGTTCAAGTATTACAAGATAAGTTACAGGTTATCGTTCCAAGAAAAGGTGTTCAGGAATTTAGTCGTCTACTTTCTGACTCTGATAATGAGGTTGCTGTCTTTATCGGTGACAATCATATTCAATCTCAAATCGGGAACTATAAATTTACGTCGAAATTGATAGACGGTAAGTTTCCTGAATACGATCGAGTGATACCGCAGGGCGGCGACAAAATTATGATCGCCGATCGTGAATCATTGAAGGCAATGTTTACGCGCGCAAGTATTCTCTCACACGAGAACATTAGAGGTATTCAGCTGCATCTAACTCCCGGTCAAGTTCAAGTGTATGCAAATAACCCTGAGCACGAGCAGGCAGAGGATTCGATTGATGTCATGTATGATGGACCTGAATTGCAAATAGCGTTCAATGTTGGCTATTTGATTGATGTTCTTAATACAATAAAGTCAGACAGCGTAAAAATGACTCTCTCTAATGCTAGTTCGTCCGCGTTACTTGAGTCTGGCGACGAGGATGGTTGCCTTTATGTTGTTATGCCTATGCGACTTTAAATAACGAGGGATAGGGATGAAAGGGTTGTTGGTAGATTCTGTAAAGGGTGCATTTCGACTTACACAGACAGCAAAAGTGCTTGGATTAACGGGGACCAAATGGGTTCTTGGTAAGCGTCCGCCTAACCCTGTTTTGTTGAGACAGGTTTTTGAGCAGTTGGGCTCAACCTATATCAAGTTAGGGCAGTTTATTGCTAGCTCCCCCACATTTTTTCCAAAAGAGTATGTGGATGAGTTTCAATATTGTTTAGATCAAACCCCACCATTTGAATTTTCGGTTGTTAGAAAAATCATTACTCAAGAACTTGGGTGTAGCCCAGAAAAAGTTTATAGCTATATCGAAGAGAAACCATTAGCTTCGGCATCAATCGCGCAAGTACATGCGGCAAAGCTTGTTACTGGTGAAGATGTGGTTATTAAGGTGCAAAAACCAGGTGTTGAAAACGTCCTGTTGACGGACCTTAATTTTCTTTACGTCTGTGCTCGGTTATTAGAAAAAGTCGCACCGAAGTTGTCATGGACATCTATCTCTGGTGTTGTTGAAGAGATTCAAAAGACCATGATGGAAGAATGTGATTTCATTAAAGAAGCGAAAAATCTAGATACTTTTCGTGCTTTTTTATTAGAAAGCGATAATCACGATGTAGTGGTGCCTAAAGTTTATAAACAGGCATGTTCAAGACGTATTCTAACAATGGAAAGATTTTACGGCTCCTCTTTAACGGATTTAGAGAGTATTCGTAAATATTGTGATGACCCTGAAAAAACGCTAATTACAGCTATGAATACTTGGTTTGCCAGTTTGACTCAGTGTGAATTTTTCCACGCTGATGTACATGCCGGTAACTTGATGGTGTTAGACGACGGTCGAATTGGATTTATTGATTTTGGGATCGTTGGTCGGATAAATCCTGGCACGTGGGAAGCTGTCTCGGATTTTATTTCATCTATTATGATCGGGAATTTTGAAGGTATGGCTGATGCGATGATCCGTATCGGTATTACTGACACAGATGTTCAGTCACAGGATTTAGCCGCAGATCTTCGTGGTTTATTCAATAAGATGGATGTAATGGTTCCAGATTATGCGTTGGTAGGGGATTCATCTGGTAGTGATGACGACGATATTAATAATATTTTGATGGAAATGGTTAGGGTAGGGGAAGAGCATGGATTACATTTTCCTAGAGAGTTTGCCCTGCTGCTAAAACAGTTCCTTTATTTTGATCGTTATGTTCATATTTTAGCTCCTGAATTAGATATGTTTGTCGATGCTCGGCTAAGCATGCTGCATTAGAATCTTTTGTAGTACTCTTCAATACACCAGTTATTTGATTTTGTTAGAACATGATTAATAGATTTCAGGTAGCTGGTTTTCGAAATTTAAAAGATCAAACACTCCAGTTTTCGTCTCCATTCACGATTGTTTTTGGAAATAACGGCTCGGGTAAAACTAGTTTCCTTGAAAGTATCTATACTGCTCTGAACGGTAAGTCTTTTCGCTCTGGTAAGACAAAAAACATAATCTCTAATAACAGTAATAAGGACAGCTTCATTGTCCGTGCTGAACTTGAGTTTGCTAATAGATCTCATCAAGTAGCTTTAAGAAAATCTTTAAACGATAAGTATGTTGCCAAAGTCGATGGTGATTTTGTTCAGTCAATCTCCGAGCTTGCATCCATTTACCCTACCCAGATTGTTGAACCGCGTAGCTTTAATGTGTTCGATGGTGGAGCTTCTTCCAGAAGACGTTTATACGATTGGATGATGTTCCACGTGGAACATTCATTCAATGACCTTTTAAAAGTCTACCAAAGTTGTTTAAAGCAACGTAACGCTCTTTTACGAAAAGGTGTTATGAAACCTTCGCATTTAGCACCGTGGGACCGACAACTCTCATACTACGGTTCACAAATTAATAACTTAAGGTTTGAAATTTTTAAGGGTTATCAAAACTATTTTGAATCAGCAATCGGTGAGTTACTAAGTCCTGAAATTGTTGAACACATAACTATAACGCTTAAATCTGGTTGGGACTCAAATCACGATTTATCAAATGTTTTGGCCGAAAGCATAGAGTCCGATATTAAGAAAAGAACAACTCAATTTGGGCCGCATCGTGCTGATCTAAAAATAACTTATTCAGGCTTGCCAATTCAGGAGGGTTTGTCGCGTGGACAGCAAAAGCTCGTTGTCTTAGCAATTCACTTGGCGAACTTACGAATTGTTCGAGAACAAAATAATAGTACCAGTCTTCTTTTGCTGGATGATCTTGCTGCTGAGTTAGATGAACCCAATTTAGCGCGATTATTATGTCTGCTTTATGAAAGCGGAACGTCTGTCATAGCAACAACGCTCGATACAATGCTTTATAGCAGAGTGTTAGAACGCTGTAATTTACTGGATAAAACACGAATGTTTCACGTGGAACATGGTAAGATAAGCGATTATAAATAAACTAATCTGACGTAATTCAGGAAAGCTAATGAGCGATACTCAAAACTCTTATGACTCGTCTAGCATTAAAGTTCTAAAAGGCTTAGATGCGGTAAGAAAACGCCCCGGGATGTATATCGGCGACACCGATGATGGAACCGGTTTGCACCATATGGTTTTTGAGGTTGTTGATAATTCTATCGATGAAGCCTTGGCTGGATATTGTTCAGAAATCAGAGTTACGATTCACGAAGATGAATCTGTATCAGTCTCTGATGATGGTCGAGGAATTCCAACTGATATACATGAAGAAGAGGGTGTATCTGCTGCCGAAGTAATCATGACTGTACTTCACGCAGGTGGTAAGTTTGATGACAACACTTACAAGGTATCTGGTGGTTTACACGGTGTAGGTGTTTCGGTTGTAAATGCTTTATCGAGTAACTTAAAACTTACGATCCGTCGTAATGGTGAAGTGCATGAGCAGGTTTATCACGATGGTGTCCCTCAAGAACGTTTGGCTGTAATTGGAAAAACTGAAACGACTGGTACAGAAATTCATTTCAAGCCATCTCCCGAGACTTTTTCAAATATCAAGTTTCATTATGATTTATTGGCCAAGCGTATTCGTGAACTTGCTTTTTTGAACTCTGGTGTTCGAATTGTCCTACGAGATAATCGTACAGACAAAGAAGAAGTATTTGAGTATGAAGGTGGTTTAAAAGCTTTTGTTGAGTATTTGAATACAAACAAAACTACCATCAATAAAGTATTTTACTTTACAACTCAGCGTGAGGACGGCGTTGGCGTTGAAGTCGCCTTACAATGGAATGATGGCTTCCAAGAGAATATATACTGCTTTACAAATAACATTCCTCAACGAGATGGCGGAACGCATTTAGCAGGTTTTAGAGCCTCTCTAACACGCTCTCTCAATCAATACATTGATCGGGAAGGGTTGGGTAAGAACGCTAAAGTAGCAACGTCTGGAGATGATGCTAGAGAAGGGCTAACAGCGGTAATCTCTGTCAAAGTTCCAGATCCTAAGTTCTCTTCTCAGACTAAAGATAAATTGGTCTCGTCAGAAGTTAAATCAGCAGTTGAACAAGAGATGAATGCTTCATTTGGTGAATATCTAATGGAAGCTCCACAAGAAGCTAAAGCTGTTGTTGGCAAAATGATTGAAGCGGCAAGAGCACGAGAAGCAGCCCGAAAAGCACGAGAAATGACAAGACGTAAAGGTGCTTTAGATATCGCTGGCTTACCAGGTAAGTTGGCAGATTGCCAAGAGAAAGATCCGGCTTTATCTGAACTATACATCGTGGAGGGTGACTCAGCAGGTGGCTCAGCTAAGCAAGGGCGTGATAGAAAAACCCAAGCGATCTTGCCGCTGAAAGGTAAGATTTTAAATGTCGAAAAAGCGCGTTTCGATAAAATGTTGTCTTCTGCTGAAGTTGGCACATTAATTACTGCTCTGGGGTGTGGTATCGGTCGTGAAGAATACGATATTGAAAAACTTCGTTACCATAGCATCATTATTATGACCGATGCTGACGTTGACGGCTCACACATCCGTACTTTATTGCTTACCTTCTTCTTCAGGCAGATGCGTGAAATCATTGAGCGAGGCCATGTCTTTATCGCCATGCCACCTCTTTATAAAGTGAAGAAAGGCAAGCAAGAACAGTATTTAAAAGATGAGAAATCTCTAGAAGCTTATCTGACGCAAACAGCGCTAGATGGTGCACAGTTATTCGTAAATGAAGATGCTCCTGCTTTAACTGGCGAGGCATTAGAAGCCTTAGTAAATGATTATCGTATTGCCTCAGATGCGATTTCAAGATTGTCTCGTACGTACCCTGAGAAAGTCCTTAAAGCATTATTGAAAGTCAAAGGCCTTACTTCTGAAAACTTAAAAGATGAGAATGAAGTAAAAACTTGGACTGATGTATTGGCTGAGAATTTGGGTCTAGACACATCTACCGGTACAAACTACGTGACATCAGTTTTTGCTGATCAAGAAACAGGATTGTTCTTACCTAAGATCGAAGCTTATGTTCATGGAATTTCGACACCATATATATTCAAATCAGACTTCTTTGAATCAGGTTCTTACTTAGCTATTGTGAAAACTGCTGAAGCCTTACTTGGTTTATTAGAAGACAATGCATTTGTGGTGAAGGGTGAAAAGAATATTCCGGTGAAAGACTTCGGTTCTCTCATTGATTTACTTATGAAAGATGCACAGAGAGGATTATCGATCCAACGCTATAAAGGTTTGGGTGAAATGAACCCAGATCAATTATGGGAAACTACAATGGATCCAGACACTCGCAGAATGATGAAGGTAAATATCGAAGACGCCGTTGCAGCTGATATGATATTCACAACGCTAATGGGTGATGAAGTGGAACCTCGTCGAGACTTCATTCAATCTAATGCTCTAGAAGTCACCAACCTAGATGTATAGCTAGAACATTATCGAATGTTCTGTTAAAGCCGTACTTTGAATAAAAGTACGGCTTTTTGTTATCTGATCTTTGCTACTCAGCGTTAGTAGATATTTACTTATAGTTAAAATTCCGACTGATAGCTGACTAACGACAAATAATACGTGGATGAAATATGCTATTGAACGCGCGTGTTCTTGAAGGACCAGAAGAAGTTAGCAAACATGTCGTCATCCTTCATGGGTTATTTGCTTCTTCTGATAATTTATTGAGACTAGGAAAACACTTAGCGGAAGGGTACACCGTCCATTTATTGGATTTGAGAAATCATGGCAATTCATTTCATGTCAGTGATATGAATTATTTATTGATGGCAAATGATGTTAATGAGTACCTAACACATCAAAATATCAACAGCGTCGCTCTTATTGGTCATTCAATGGGAGGGAAAACAGCAATGCAATATGCTTTATCTTACCCAGATACAGTTGAAGCTTTAATCGTTGCTGATATTGCGCCGGTAGAATATAAGCCCGGTCATGTTCAAATCTTGAAGGGTTTAGAGTATTTAGCTAACTATCCTCCAGCAAATAGACAAGAGGCAGATACAGCACTTAATAAGTTTGTGGAAGATGTTGGAGTCAGACAGTTTCTTATTAAGAATTTGAAGGCTGTAGGGGAAGAATCAAAAAAGCTTGGTTGGCGTTTCAACTTAAACGCAATTCAAAGCAATTATTATAATGTTCTTGCAGCGCCGGTTGGCGAAGAATTTAACGGTCCAACATTGTTCATAGCTGGTGCATTGTCAGATTATATTGCGCCAGAATATCGCGATATTACAACGAAATTATTTCCTCATGCCCAATTAAAGGTCATTCCTGATACATCTCATTGGTTACACGCCGAGAAACCCCAAGTCTTTAATGCACTATGTGAGCGTTTCTTATACAAGCATTTCATTTCACAATAGTTATCAACGGAAAGAATACAATATCTCATTATGAACTAGGCTGAATAAATGCGGTGTTTTTAAGCGTTTAAGCCTGTTGTAAATCTATTTGAAATAGATGACACTGATTGAGTCGCTAATGATGACGCTGAAATGTCCGAACTTTCGGGCGAACAATAATAATGCGAATCGTGGTGGCATCAATTTTGTATATAGAGCTCACATCAGTGCATGTGTCAGCTTTCTGTTGTTGCTTAGGTGCGCTGCGAAATCCTTTTTGGAAGAAAACAAAAACTTAGGAGAACACGAATGTTGAAATTCTCTTCATTGGTCGCTGCAGGTCTTGCAGTAGGCTTATCTTTTGGTGCAAATGCAGGAACGCTTGAAGACGTTAAAAAACGCGGAATGCTTTCTTGTGGTGTGAGTACTGGTCTTGCTGGATTTTCTCAGAAAGACGAAAAGGGTGAATGGAGTGGTCTAGATGTCGACGTCTGTAAAGCTGTTGCAGCAGCTGTTTTAGGCGATGCATCTAAGGTTCAATACAAGCCTTTAACTGCTAAAGAGCGTTTTACAGCGCTTCAGTCTGGTGAGATTGATATCTTATCTCGTAACACTACATGGACACACACTCGTGACACCTCTCTGGGATTAAACTTTGCAGGCGTTAACTACTACGACGGTCAAGGTTTCATGGTGTCGAAAAAGCTTGGTGTTAAAAGTGCTCTTGAGTTAGATGGTGCTGCGGCTTGTATTCAAGCTGGTACAACAACTGAGTTGAACTTAGCAGATTATTTCCGTGCAAACGGTATGAAATATACTGCTGTAACATTTGATACTTCAGATCAAACACGTGCTGGTTTTGAAAGTGGTCGTTGTGATGTTCTTACTTCTGACCAATCGCAGTTATACGCAATTCGTATTGGTTTGAAGGATCCAGATTCAGCAATGGTTCTTCCAGAGGTTATCTCTAAGGAACCTCTAGGTCCAGTTGTTCGTCAGGGTGATGACGAGTGGTTCAACATCGCTAAGTGGTCTTTGGTAGCAATGATCGAAGCTGAGTTCTTGGGTGTCGATTCTGCGAACGCAGCTGATATGAAAGACAACGGTAAGCCTGCTCAGAAGCGTCTTCTTGGGACTGAAGGTGATGCTGGCGAGAAGCTTGGTTTAAGTGCTGATTGGGCTTACAACATCGTTTCACAAGTAGGTAATTACGGCGAGTCATTCGAGCGTAATGTAGGTATGGGTTCTCCTCTTAAAATTGCACGTGGCATTAACGAGCAATGGAATAAAGGTGGCTTCCTATACTCACCACCGATTCGTTAATTCGAATAGGTAAATAAAGGGGCTTTATGCCCCTTTTGCCGTTCTAAATTACACCCCAAGACTAGAGGCACTATATGTCCGAAGAAATTCGTGCAAAAGCATCAAGCTCAGGCTCAATGCTCAATAACCCAAGAGTTAGGGCCATCTTATATCAGGCTTTACTATTGTTTGGACTGGGTTATTTTTTCTATTCTATAGTTTCAAATGCGCTGAACAATATGGAGGCGCGAGGCATAAAGAGCGGTTTTGATTTTCTATTTACCGCCTCTGGTTTCGATATACTCATGACCCTGGTGCCGTATTCGGCAACGTCAACATATGGAATGACATTTGTTGTTGGGTTGTTAAATACAATTTTAGTCTCGATCGTTGGGATTTTCTTTGCGACCGTTTTAGGCTTTCTTATAGGTGTTGCATATTTTTCCAACAACTGGCTTATTAAACGCTTATCTGTTGTTTATGTAGAAACCTTCAGAAATATCCCATTATTGTTACAAGTATTCTTCTGGTATTTCGCTGTTTTAGCATCGTTGCCAAGCGCGCGCGAGAGCTTAAGTTTAGGCGAAGTCATCTTCCTCAATGTACGTGGATTATATTTACCTGATTTAGTTGGTGGCGCTGGCTCATCCATTGTTTATGGTTCGATTGTTGTAGCTATCGCAGCAATAGTTTTTCTTAAGAAATGGGCTAAAAAACGTCAAGACGATACAGGAGAGCAGTTCCCCGTTGCGTTAACAAGTCTTGGGATCCTTTTGGGGCTGCCACTTATCACCCTTTTCATAATGGGTGTTCCTTTCACATGGGATTTTCCTGAGCTCAAAGGTTTTAATTTCCGTGGAGGAATTACTGTTATACCTGAGTTAATGGCACTGACTATTGCTCTGTCTGTTTATACGGGAGCTTTTATCGCAGAAGCGGTAAGAGCGGGAGTTCAATCTGTTCCACATGGGCAAACTGAAGCAGCGCGCAGTATTGGTCTGCGTGAAAACAGAATTATGTCGTTGATCATTGTTCCTCAAGCGATGCGAGTAATTGTTCCTCTGTTGAATTCTGAATATCAAAGTTTGGTGAAAAACTCTACGTTGGCAACAGCCATTGGTTACCCTGATTTGTTTACAGTCTTCGTAGGCACATCGCTTAATCAGACAGGACAAGCTATAGAGATTGTATTTATGACGATGGCCGTTTATTTCGTCATTAATATGACGATCTCATTCTTAATGAATCGGTTTAACGCTAGCGTTGCGTTAGTCGAACGTAAATAGGAGAGGGTGATATGAGAGTTTTTAAACCGCAAGAAGCTCAGCCAGCTCCAGAGGAGACTATGGGCGTAGCTGCTTGGATTAGAGCTAACTTGTTTTCTAATGTTCCAAATTCCATCGCCACGATCGTAATTCTAGGCTTATTGGCGAGCGTTTTACCTGGCTTAATTGATTGGTTATTCATTCAAGCAAATTGGTCCGGCAACGCACAGGCTGATTGTACAAATGATAATGGGGCTTGTTGGGTATTCGTTTCTGCTTGGATGCAGCAATTCTTATATGGAAGTTATCCTACAGGAGAACTGTGGCGAGTAAATACAGGTTTAGTAGCATTGATCTTGGTTATTGCTGCGCCATACGCATTGCCTAAACATCTGCGTAATACTGTGGGTGTACCATTATTTTTGGCTTATCCGTTTATTTGTGCGGCCTTATTAGATGGTCGGCTCTTTGGATTAGAATTTGTAAGCACAGATTATTGGGGTGGTTTTTCTCTTAATATTTTTCTAGCTGCTGCAAGCATCATTATTGCCTTTCCTTTGAGTTTCCTATGGGCTCTAGGACGTCGATCAGACATGCCTTTTATACGAAGTGTGTGTGTTGTATTGATCGAATTTTTCCGTGGTGTTCCGGTTCTCGCATTGTTCTTTATGGGATCAGTAATGCTTCCATTGTTTTTTCCTGAGGGAACGAACGTAGACAAGTTATTGCGTGTGTGGATTGTTCTAATTCTATTTATGTCAGGATATATGGCTGAAGTATTTAGAGGTGGGTTCCAGGCAATTCCACAAGGACAATATGAAGCCGCAGATTCACTAGGTCTAAGTTACTGGCAAAAAACACTGCTGATAATCTTTCCACAAGTAATTAAGGTTTCAATGCCAAACATCTTGGCAACGTTCATCATGCTATTCAAGAATACAACTTTCTTATTGATCATTGGTATTTTTGAATTGTTGAGTACAACACAAACCGCACTTACAAACTCAAATTGGTTAGGAGGGCATGCTCCTGAAGGGTATATATTTGTAGCTGTTGTATTTTGGGTGTGTTGTTTTGGTATGTCGATGATCAGTGCAAATATCGAGAAGAAACTAGATACGAGTCATAGGAATTAGGGGTTATTACACATGAGTGAAAATACACAAGAAACAGTTCAGACCGCTTCTTCTGATGAACCGGTAATACAAATTAAAGATTTAAATAAGTGGTACGGAAATTTTCATGTACTGAAAAACATCAATTTAGATGTAAAGAAGGGCGAGAAGATAGTAATTTGTGGTCCTTCTGGTTCCGGTAAATCAACGATGATTCGTTGTATCAATCGCTTAGAAGAATTCCAACGTGGTTCTTTAGTGGTTAATGGAATTGAGATGATTGAAGATGTTAAGAATATCGAAACTATTCGTCGCGAAGTAGGGATGGTATTCCAGCACTTTAACCTGTTTCCGCATTTAACGATTCTAGAAAATCTCACCTTAGGGCCAATTTGGGTTCAGAAAAAGCCGAAAGAAGAAGCAGAAGCAACGGCAATGAAATACCTAGAGCGCGTTAAAATACCGGATCAGGCGAATAAATTCCCAGGACAGTTATCTGGTGGACAACAACAGCGTGTAGCGATTGCTAGGTCTCTATGTATGAACCCACAGATTATGTTGTTTGATGAGCCAACATCTGCGCTTGATCCAGAAATGATTAAAGAGGTTCTTGACGTGATGGTCGAGCTAGCTGATGAAGGGATGACGATGCTTTGTGTTACCCATGAAATGGGCTTCGCCAAAAAGGTTGCTGACCGAGTCATATTTATGGACGCGGGAGAAATCGTTGAACAGAATACGCCCGATGTATTCTTTGATCACCCTGAAACTGATCGCTTGCAGCTGTTCCTCAGTCAAATACTTGATCATTAAACTAAAAAGGCGGGGACTTGATCAGTTACCCGCCTTTTTAATGTTCTATGCTTTAATCGCTGCGTTCGTAGCTGCTGAGTCCTCACTTCTTTTTCGTTCAAGAAGTTTCTTAGTTTGATGATCTAGAAACGTGCCTAGCGTATAAGTAATACCAAAAAGAACAGATAATGCAGCTAAAAGAAATGCGACATGTACATCAATAAACATGTTTAAAATATCCCTAATTAAATCTAAACGCCCTTTTAAAACGCTTGTTTGAATTTCGAAACAGATAGTATACAAATTAACCATAAAGATCAACATTTAACCATTTGGTTAGTTTGTATTTAAGATAATCTATCTTTCTAAAAGGGCTAGGTCCTCGAGAGAGTTTGCATTGTCAAAACAAACAGAAGGGCCGGTTGCCCAAATAACCCCTTCATCTTCAAGCCACTTAATTAACTTAAAGTGCCGTGAAGTAATCGCACGCATTACCGAACCAAGAGAGCTCTTAGGTAGACAGCAATGTAATGGGTGCTTTTGATTGTTCTGTATTAAAGCGACGGGTTTTAAATCAGTCCCTGATTCAAGCTGCGTGATAATATGGTTAGCAATAACGGTAAAG
>NZ_LWGF01001132.1:0-1329 GCF_001635355.1 Oleiphilus sp. HI0125 | reverse complement strand
ACATTGAATGGAAAGATGGCATCCCTTATCACAAGGACTTCGATGATATTTACTTCAACGCTAACGATGGGCTAGCAGAAACTGAGTATGTCTTTATAGAGGCCAACCGCCTCAAAGAACGCCTGCGAAACGCAACGAACGATCAAGATACACTTAGAGTTTGTGAAACGGGTTTCGGCAGCGGACTTAACTTTATAGCCTGCTATGCGCTATGGAGATCACTTCCTGAACCCAAAAAACGCCTTGAATTTTCTAGCATAGAAGGGTTTCCACTTAGCATTAGTGACTTGAAGTTAGCGTCTAAAATCTGGCCTGAATTAGGCTTTGAATATAAAGAGCTGCTAAATCAATATCCAAGCCCTATTACTGGATTTCACTATTTAGAGTTTGAATCTGGAAGAGTCAGCCTAAAGTTATTTTTCGAAGAACTCAATAATGCACTCGATAAATATCAGTTTTTCAGCGACGTATGGTTTCTTGATGGATTTGCCCCCTCTAAAAATGAAGAAATGTGGAACAGCAAACTGTTCGATCATATGGCGCTTTATAGCAATCACCAAACGACAGTTTCTACATTTACCGCGGCAGGGTTTGTTCGAAGAAACCTTATAGATGCGGGATTCATCGTTTCCAAAATATCTGGTTTCAAACAAAAACGTGAAATGATTACTGCTTCGCGTCACTTAGAAAGCACCACGAAAACTCAGGCCTTGCCTGATCAAGCATGGCATATCAGCGAAAATTCATCCCCAAACATCAAGCATGGCCACGTACTCGTCATAGGCGCTGGGATAGCAGGACTCACCACCGCTATTACTCTAGCCCGCAAAGGCTTTAAAGCCACCATCATTGAGAAGCAAGAGGGCCCATTGCAAGGCGCTAGCGGTCAAAAACAGTTGATCATGTATGGAAAATTCCCTCAGCAATATACACCAGAAGCACGACTACTGATTCAAGCACAGCTCTACGCTCAAACCTTTTTCTCGAGAGAGCAACTCTCAAGCGGAAACAGATTTTGGCATACTTGCGGCGTTGTTCACCTAGCATGGAATGAAAAAGAACGAGCTAAACAGCAAAATGTTGTAGATCGCTATGAACTGCCTGAGACATTTATGTATCAGGCCGATGCAAATAAACTCAAAGGCCTGAGCGGACTAGATATTCAAGACAGCGGGCTAGTATTTCCACAAGCAGGTTGGTTAGACACAGAGGCATTTTCTAAACATGTACTAGAACATGACAACATTGAGCTAATCAATAAGCGTGAATATACACATCAGGATTGGGAGAGCGATGCGTTACTGAACTCGATGAATGCAGATGCAACGA
>NZ_LWGF01001131.1:0-820 GCF_001635355.1 Oleiphilus sp. HI0125 | reverse complement strand
TTTGAAGCCGGTGTAGCTGGTTCCGAACCTGCACCAGCGGCAGAACCTGCTGCGCAAGTCGCTGAAGATGCAGCAGCTGCATCTGGCGATGTAATCATGAGCCCTGCAGCGCGAAAACTTGTCGACGAGAATAATGTTGATGTATCTCGTGTTGCTGCAACAGGTAAAGACGGTCGTATTACAAAAGAAGATATCGTGAAATATCTGAGTGAAAAGCCTGCTGCAGCGCCTGCATCTGCTCCAGTTGCAGCAGCGCCTGATTCGCCACAGTTTGTTGGTGAACGCCCAGAAAAACGCGTACCAATGACGCGTTTGAGAGCAAGTATTGCACGTCGCTTGCTTGATGCTAGCCAAAATACAGCAATGTTGACGACTTTCAACGAGGTCAACATGAAGCCGTTAATGGATTTGCGAAAGCAGTATAAAGATCTATTTGAGAAAACACACAACGGAACGAAGCTAGGGTTTATGTCTTTGTTTGTTAAGGCCGCGGCTGAAGCACTCAAACGATTCCCTGCAGTGAACGCTTCGATAGACGGTAATGACATTGTTTACCATGGCTATCAAGACATTGGTGTTGCTGTATCAACAGAGAAAGGTTTGGTTGTACCAATTCTCCGTGATGCGGACACTATGAGCCTAGCGAAAATTGAATCTTCGATTAAGGAATTTGGTGGTAAGGCTCGCGATGGCAAGTTAACGATCGAGGAGATGACAGGTGGCACGTTCACTATCTCTAATGGCGGTGTGTTTGGGTCGTTAATGTCAACGCCTATTCTTAATCCACCGCAGACTGCGATTTTGGGTATGCACAAAATCC
>NZ_LWGF01001130.1:0-911 GCF_001635355.1 Oleiphilus sp. HI0125 | reverse complement strand
TTAAGCGCCTTTTTTTACGTATTAATCAAAGGAAGATGCATGAACGTCATCGAAATCAAACACCCACTCGTTCGTCACAAGTTAGGCTTACTTCGCGAAAAAGACATCTCCACTAAAAGCTTTCGCGCACTCAGTAAAGAAATCACAACCCTCCTCACCTACGAAGCAACCAAATCATTCCCTCTCGAACCGAAACAAATTGAATGCTGGTCGGGCATGACAACCGTTGAGCAAATCGAAGGAAAGAAAGTCACTGTCGTTCCAATCCTACGTGCAGGTATTGGTATGCTTGATGGTGTTTTTGAATTAATGCCTAACGCTAAGGTCAGCGTCGTTGGGCTATATCGAAATGAGGAAACACTCGAGCCGGTTACTTATTTTGAAAAGCTCGTCAAAGACATTGAAGATCGAACAGCGATGATCATAGACCCAATGCTTGCAACTGGCGGAACTCTGATTGCGACAATTGACCTTCTTAAAAAAGCAGGCTGTAAAAAAATCATTGGCTTGTTTTTAGTTGCCGCACCCGAGGGCATTGAAAAAGTTTTAGCTGCGCACCCCGACATGGAAATTTATACCGCCGCTGTCGACGAAAAGCTAAACGACAAAGGATATATATTACCCGGGCTTGGCGATGCAGGAGACAAGATCTTCGGGACCCAGTAGCAACAACTCACCCTAAACATAGCGAAAAGGAAGATTCACGATGTCAGATGAAAATGCATTCAGCCCAAAGACAGCGCTAATTGGCGCACAAATGCTGTTCGTCGCCTTCGGCGCCCTCGTTCTTGTCCCCTTACTTACAGGGTTAGATAGTAACGTTGCTCTATTTACTGCGGGTGTTGGCACGCTCATCTTTCAACTTATAACTAAGCGCAGCATTCCGATTTTCCTCGCTTCCAGCTTTGCCT
>NZ_LWGF01001129.1:0-1196 GCF_001635355.1 Oleiphilus sp. HI0125 | reverse complement strand
GTCCATGCATGAAAACGCCCGGCGACTTTGACTGAATCGTTTTTGCAATGTCGCGTGTTGTCATCGTGGCGGCTAGTGTCATGTAGCCCCCAGTCAGTGCTTTACCCATGGTAATAATATCGGGAATGATGTCTGTGTGCTGATAGGCGAACATCTTTCCTGTGCGTCCGAAACCCGTTGCAATTTCATCAAAGATTAAAAGCACGCCGTATTCATCGCAGAGCGTGCGTAAACGGTTTAGGTAATCCGCTGAATAAAAACGCATGCCGCCTGCGCCTTGTACGATCGGCTCAATAATTACGGCTGCGATCTCGCTTTTGTTATCAATTAACAATTGCGTTAGTTCTCCGACATCCTCATCGGTACAAGGTTCGCCAAATGGCGTTTGCGGCGCGGGCGCAAAAAGATTTTTGGCCAGTGTTTTTTCGAACAAGGAGTGCATGCCGTTGACGGGGTCGCATACCGACATCGCGCCAAAAGTATCGCCATGATAGCCATTACGAACAGTTAGAAATCGTTGTTTATCGGGTTTACCTAGACTCGCCCAATATTGAATCGCCATCTTCATCGCCACCTCGACTGACACTGAGCCGGAGTCGGCAAAGAATACCGCGTTTAGGCGGTCGTCATGCACCTCAAGCAGCTTTTCGGTGAGTTCGATAGCGGGGTCATGAGTCAGTCCGCCAAACATCACATGGCTCATTTTCTCCAACTGGCTATTTAGCGCTGCATTCATAGCTGGATGGTTATAGCCATGAATGGTGCTCCACCAAGACGACATGCCATCAATAAGCTCTCTTCCATCTTTGAGTTTGATCTTGCAGCCTTTAGCAGAATCGACATGAAATATAGGGAGATCAGAGCCAATCGCGCTGTAAGGATGCCAAATATGTTCTTTGTCGGTCGAGTTATGCGAGCGGATAGTCATGTTAAACCTTGTATTGTTCGAGCTTATCTAGCGTTGCTTGAAAGCTATTTTCAAAAGAACAGTGTAACGTTAATGGCTCGTTGCTTATAGGATGAACCAAGTTGAGATCCGTGGCTGCGAGCATTAGTCGATCACAATTGAGTTCATCGCGAAACAGTCTATTGTGATTGCCTTTTCCATATTTCACGTCACCCGAAATAGGGTGACTGATATGTTTCATATGTCTGCGTAGTTGGTGTTTACGTCCAGTTCTAGGTTTTAGCTCTAC
>NZ_LWGF01001128.1:0-1761 GCF_001635355.1 Oleiphilus sp. HI0125 | reverse complement strand
GCGCTTGGTGTGTGTATTGGTGTCGATTATGGGATCTATATTTACAGCCAGCTAGAGACTAAGTTGAAAGAAGGCTTGGTTTTGCAGGAGGCTTATTTCCAAACACTTCGTACGACAGGTAAAGCAGTAAGCTTTACTGGTGTTACTTTGGGTATTGGTGTTTGTACCTGGATCTTCTCTCCGATTAAGTTCCAAGCAGATATGGGAATCTTGTTGTTCTTTATGTTCTTGTGGAACATGATCGGTTCAATGTGGTTGCTTCCAGCGCTTGCGCGTTTCTTGGTGAAAACCAAGAAAACGGCATAAATTCTTGAGTACAGCGTTCGATCTAGATATCGGGCGTTGTTCTCACAAATTATTAAATATGGCCGACTTTTATAGTCGGCTGTTTCATTTTGGAGCGAATCGTATAAAATCCGCTCTCTTTTATTTTTTATACCATCATGTGACCCATTGTAGGGGCCACCACTGAAGCGAGGTTGATGTGCCAGTAATTACTCTTCCCGACGGTTCTAACCGTTCTTTTGATAAAGCAGTCTCCATTTTAGAAGTTGCGCAGGATATTGGTCCTGGTTTAGCTAAAGCGACCATTGCAGGCCGTGTTAATGGCGAATTAAAAGACGCTTGTGATCTCATCGAAGGCGATGCAGAGCTTAGTATTATTACCGGTCGAGATGATGAAGGCGTTGAGATTATTCGTCATTCTTGTGCGCATTTATTAGGTCATGCGATCAAGCAATTGTGGCCTAACACGAAAATGGCAATCGGTCCTGTTATCGAAAATGGTTTCTATTATGACATCGATCTTGAGCACAAGTTAACGGACGAAGATGTCGAAAAACTCGAGAAGCGTATGCTCGAGCTTGCTAAAACGGATTATGACGTTGTTAAGAAAGTGGCAACTTGGCAAGAAGCTGTTGATACCTTCAAAGAACGTGGTGAGACATATAAGTTAGAGATTCTGGAACGTGATATTCCGAAAGATGCGACGCCGGGTCTTTATCACCACGAAGAATATATTGATATGTGTCGTGGGCCGCATGTACCGAACATGAAATTCTGCCATCACTTTAAGTTGATGCGAGTTTCAGGTGCCTACTGGCGCGGTGATTCTGACAACAAAATGCTGCAACGTATTTACGGAACAGCATTCGCGGATAAAAAACAGCTTAAGCAGCATTTAAATCGTTTAGTTGAAGCAGAGAAGCGTGACCATCGTAAGATCGGTAAGAAACTTGATTTGTTCCATATGCAGGACGAAGCGCCTGGATCAGTTTTTTGGCATCCGAAAGGTTGGAAGCTCTTTAATAGCCTTATTGGCTACATGCGTGTGCGTCAAGAGCGTGCCGGTTATATTGAAGTAAATACCCCAGACGTTATGGATCGGAGCCTTTGGGAGACTTCAGGTCACTGGTTTAATTATCGAGAAAACATGTTTACGACTGATACTGAAGATGGTCGTAATTTCGCACTTAAGCCAATGAACTGCCCTGGCTCAGTGCTGATGTTCTCACAAGGTCTCAAGAGCTATAAAGACTTACCTTTGCGCATGGCAGAATTCGGCAAGGTGCATCGCTATGAGCCTTCAGGTTCTTTGCATGGCTTAATGCGCGTTCGCCACTTTACGCAAGATGATGCGCACATCTACTGTACTGAACAGCAGATGGAACAAGAGTGTATTGATGTTGTAGCTCTTGTTTTGGATATCTATAAAGACTTCGGATTTGATGATGTAGTAATCAAATTGTCTACTCGACCAGA